>JBAZRS010000281.1:0-5636 GCA_041662825.1 Victivallales bacterium
TCTTATACCTTTTCGAGCAGGCTCTAACTACGAACTAGCTGTTAGCTGTGGTCGTTGCAACTTAAAATAATGCTGAGCAATGAGTAACAATGTGATAATGAAATATGAATGAGTTGAAGCCAGCTATAAAACATATCATAAAATGTAAGCGTTTAGCTGGGTACTTTCTACAAGATAAATTGACACTGAGCGATTAGCTCCCCTGTGGGTTTACCCCACAGGAAGCAAAGATTGGAAGACTAACGGCGTAGCCATTAGCCTCCAATCTTCTTCTCCTGCCAGATAAACTGGCAGGGGGAATGACAATGAATACCCAGCTTAACGGTTACCAAAAATCGCAGTTTATTATGGGCGGAAAACTGAAATCTGGATGCCGGGAATGCCGGCATAGTGTTTGTTGTTGGCGGTGCAGACTGTCATGGAATGCTCCGATGCGGTCGCCGCAATCAAGGCATCTGCAAGATCCATGCCCGATTTGAGCACATATTCCTCGATGTATATCATCGCCCTGTGCGAAATCCTCTCGTTCAGCGGCAGGATCTGAAATCCTAAGTCAAGCAGGAATTTCTTTATCACCTGAAGCTCCCGCTTGTCTCGGGCACCCTTGAGCAGTTCCATGTAGGATACTGCCGACAGATGGAGTTCGGAGCAGCGGTTTATTTCGGACGCCGCCTTGAGATTGCCGCGCAAAGCCCAGATGATGACATCAGTGTCAAAAAGCATTAGAACCGTCCTTTCCTCAAAGTCTTGACATAGGCGGTGACATCTTCCATGTCTTTCCGGTCGGCCCAGATTCCGAAAGCGCTGTGCTCGGATACTTTCGTTCTGCTTTGTTCCCGCGCACAAGGGACTATTAGGGCTTTTTTCCTGCCTCTGTACGTCAGGGAGACAGACTCGTTGCGGTTAAGGGCCGCAATGACAGCCTTCATGTTTTTCCTTAAATCAAGCACGCTTGCATTCATGGACTCTCCTTTCTCAAAGTGTTCACTTGACAGTGTACACTCAGAATTAAAACAATCAAGAGGCGGAAGCCGTCAAAAATAAACTTTATCGCGAGCTTTGTCCTGAGCTTTGTCGGGAAAAAATGCAAAGGGGAAGGAGAATCGGCGAAGTTCGCGACAAAGCTCACGACAAAGTTTGGGGATTCGGATTCCGGAGTGCCTGAGCCCCTTTTCGGGCAGACTTCAAATACCGCATTTTCCGGAGTTGCTATACTCGGGAAACGGCTTAAGTTATCGACTTTGCGCTTTTATTAGGGAAAGCGAAGGACATTAAACGGTAAATATAAGGGATATATGAAAATGAACAATGAACTTCGATTTGACGAGATCACCCCCGTTGCGCCGCACGGGCTCGGGGGGCTGGTGCGCGACCATTTCGCGAACGGGCGTATTTTCGCGACTGTCGGCGCACACGGCGGACTGCTCGCTGTCAGTTACTGGGGCAACCAGCATCTCGGTGCGAAAGACTTCTTCAAGGGCGACTCCGAGAGCGCCTGGGTGAAACTTTTCAGGGTCTGCGTGCGCATCGGCGATAAACGCTATTATCTGATATTGAACAACACGCGCCTCTATCCGTTCGGCTACGGCAGCTGCTGTGAGATCGACGGAGTCAAATTTTCACATGAACTGCTTCTTCTGCCCGACGCACTGGTGCAGCGCGCCCGCGTACTCCGCAATCCCCGCCGCCTGCCGTTGCAGTTCGAGATGGTGCATCAGGAAGCCTGTACCGCCATCGGAATCGGAAACCGGACCTGGGGCGAATTCGCATTCCAGCCGAAGGAAAACGCGCTTGTCGTATCCTGTCAGGACGAAAATCCGGCGGCGAAGAATAATGTCAATGACAGCGGTCTTGCGCAGCAGGGTCTTAAACTCGACCGTCCCGATGCGCCGAAGGCCACAACCTGGATCGGAGTCGGCTGTGACGCCCCCCTGAGCGTTCGCCGCGGCTACCACCGCCGCAGCAAATATTATATCGCCGGCAAACCCATCAAAGGCAGCGATGCCGCCTATTTCGTGGCGTTCAACACTGACCGTAAAAAGCTGAGTTCGCGTCTCGCAGAACTATCCAAGACCGTACATGAGGAATGCGATCAGCTGCTGAGCGGCTATGAGAAGCGCCTGAAATCACGGCCGAAGATTGACGTGGCTGATCCGACCCTCAATTCCGCCTTCGGACAGTATCCTGAATTGATCAATTCAATTAAAATATCAGACCGCCCCGGTGCTGTTCGCGCCACGGCAGCCGGCTATTTCGTCTGGGGTTGGGACGGCATGACACCGATGGTTCCGCTTGCCCTTGCAAATGAATCCGAATATACCGCTGAGAGCCTGCGTTTCTTTCAGGAGACACTTCATCCGGTATTCGGGATTCCGCACGCATATAATTCACAGTTTGGCATAGCGCTCAAGGGACCGTTTCCCGCGCAGTGCCAGTATATCGCCAGTCTCTATCACTATGTTGCCGTCACTGGAGATCTCTCTGTTGCCAGGGAGGTCTGGCCAACCTGTAAATTCATCATCGAACACTGCCGCAGGGACGAGGTCAAAAACACGGGTCTCGTGTCCGGGAACGCCCTCTGGCCGGATTTTCCCGAAGCGATGGAAGAGGACGGACACGATGTCAGCTCTCTGAACAACTCGTTCTTGTATCAGGCTCTGCGCGGCATGGAATTCCTCGCGCATGCGCTCGGAGACGAGAAGCTGGCGGGCGACTGTCGTGACTGGGCGTTGCGCCTGCGCGCAAGTTTTGTCAAATATCTTTATGACGAAGAGAAAGGTTATTTCATCTCGTCCTGTTCGTCGAGGACGCTGAAGCCGCGCAAGCACTACTGCTGTCAGGCGATTTTCTGGATCACGCCGTTCGCCCGCGAACTCGTCTCGCACGCGCCGGGACGCATATCCGAATTCATGGACAAGCATCTGCGCTCCGACAAATGTCTGCTTTCACTGCCGCAGTGGGACACTGCCTGGATGGCTGACGGAAACCAGCTCGGTTCCAGTTATCCGACCTCCGACTATTTCTATCTCAACATCCATAAACTGCTGGGCGACGATTTCGGCATTAAGGCGTGGCTCGGAGACGTGGACTGGTTCTGGCGGCACCACACCGCTCCGGAAGCCTTTACACCGGAAGCGGAGAATGAAGCGGAGCTCGGTCCCGACAATCCGGGCTGCAAGCAGGTTCAGGCAATCACATGCTGGTACTCCGGCCTCTACATGGGGCTTGCCGGAATGGACTTCGATCACGAGGGGCTGACTTTGACCCCGTGGGGCGACCGTCCCATCAGCATTAAGGGACTTAAACTGCACGGTGTGTCTGTTGATCTGAAGATTAGCGGACGCGGTAGCAATATCGGTTCGCTCAAGCTAAACGGCAAAGTGCTGCCTGCCGGAACTCGCAAGATCGCGTGGTCGGCGTTGAAAGGCAAGACGGCAAAACTGGAACTTGTCAGATCTGAAAAAGCTCCGGCGCATCCTGTGATCGTCCGCGCGGACGGCCTGCGTGTGACCGTTCTGGATACTGCCTCAGGACGCCTCTCGGCCCAAATATCCGGGGAGATGTCCGGCGAAGTGGTTGTCCAGGCGAAGGCAAATGCGAAAGTCAGCGTTGACGGAAAACGCGCAAAATGCCATTACGATCCGGCAACGCGATGCTTTATTGTTCCATTTTCCGGGGAAGGTGAGATGGAGTTGGGCATTGGATGATTTTGTTTAAATAAAAGAATGTGGCACAGGCGTCTCGCCTGTATCACATTGAAGAGGATGCCGTCAAGGTGGCGGCGTTTCGTAAGAGTCTCGGTGCTTTGGCGGACTAAATTAACATTAAGGAATTTCGAAGGTTTGCGAACAAGCAACTAAGATAATCTGAGAACATGCCTTGCGGCATTAACTACAAACAAAGTACAGGAATTTTGAGTTCGTTAGTAGTTAAGCCCGCAAGGGCTGTTCTTTTCATTGTTTAAACAAAGGGAACCGGTAAAGAAATAAGAACAGGCGAGACGCCTGTATCACATTATTAATTCAACTACAGGCTAAAGCCTGTGCTACTAAGAGTTGCGGCTGACCAGATGAGAATTTTTGATGTGTGCTAAAATATAAAACGACAATGCCGAACTGAAAAACAAAGGGGGGGACATGAGTATTCCAAAACAAGTGAAGCGGAAATGGCAGAAGATTTCAAAGAAGACCAGAGTCGAAATAGTCAGCAGGGGAGACACTCTTCTGGGGATTGGCGCCGTCGAGATTGACGGTGTCGCCGTCCGCTCCTCAAAGACGGAGATCAGGCCGGACTTCGCTACGCCTGACGCAGTTCACTATCAGGACTTCGTGCTGCTGGGCATTGAGAAGACGGATTCCGGCATCGTGATTCACAGCGAGGCGTTGGCGCGCCATGAGCTCTACGGTGAGATGATGGACGAGTACAGCTACAATCTGGCTTTTCCGCGCCTGCATGAAATTCAGCGCGACCGCCTGGACTGGATAATTAAGCCTGTCGAAATTACGTTGGACGGGGAACGCTATGTCGGTTTGTCAATCGCTTTCCGTTTCTCCAGCGACCGCAACGAGATTCACCGTTTTACAACGGTTGCGACTTGGGAGATCGGCGGCCGCGCCGACGGCAACACAATCTACCATCAGTCTTACACCTGTCCTCCGGTTTTCGAGGTCACTGCCGAAAACCACTTTTCCACGACCTGCCTGAAACAGCTCGATCTATGGAATAGCTGGCTTGGCAATTCCTACCAGATGCTGCCGCGCTGGGGCGCCATCCAGCCGTTCGATTTCCAGTCGGCTGAGCAGGGCGTTCTTCTTGGCTACTGGCCGGACAAGCATTCGGTCAAGAGCATGATCCAGAAGAATCCTGGTGAGGATGTCATCTTCGTGGTGGACGAGTATGATTTCGCACTGGCAAAAGATGTCGAAATCCCGGCCAAGAATATCCTGTTCAGTTCCGGCAAACGCGAGAAGCACGAGATCGTCAACATGTGGACCCGCGCCTGCGATTACACGGCGGAGATCATCCGCGGTTTCTTCGGTGTCAAGACGTGTCAGCCGCTGCTCGGAGGCGGTCCGGTCTACAAGGGGCGCAACAGTGTGCCGCGCGGAGAACTGGCGGGCGGCCCGCAGCCGGACTGGCTCTGGACGCATGAGAACGGCAAATTCTATTTCCGGCTCGAAGGCGAGAAAATAGAAAGGCGCGAATTCCTCTACTGGCTTGCCGACAAGAAACTGCCGCAGCTCCATGCCCGCGGTCTCAAACGGATCATGTTTGAACCGGTGCACGAGAGCGATTTCACTGAAGACGCCTTCTCCTACCATGCCCAGACAGGGTGGCACGGCGATCTTGTGGTATGCAGCATCTGCGGCAGCAGGCGATATGTACCGGCGGACTGTTACGACGGCTGGCGCGGCTGGAACTATCTGGCCGACAAGGCGCGCAAACTGGATATGAGCCTCGGGCACTGGGTCGGCCTGCACCTGACGCCGCGCGCACCTATACTGCGCGAACATCCCGACTATGTGCTTCAGCATGTCAACACGCTCGGACACAGCGGCGGTTACAGTCACCTGTCCATCTGCTCTATCAACTGGTGTTCCGGTGCGAAGAAATGGTTTCTTGACGACATGAAGCGC
>JBAZRS010000281.1:5646-7050 GCA_041662825.1 Victivallales bacterium
TGGCATGACGAGGGGGGGCTCGAGTGGCTCTTCTTCGATTCCTGGCCGAACCTGGGCTGTTCTCCGCTCAACTATGGCGGGCGCATGGAGCCGATGCAGTGGGAGATGGGCGACGTTCTCGCACAGCTCCAGAAAATCGGATACGACTGGTTCAGTTTCGAAGGCACCAGTCCTTTCGGCGTCCACCAGTACGGACTCTGGGATCCGATGCAGGAATATGAAAAGCACACCTCCGGCGGAGTCATGGGTCAGAACGATTTCGGCTGGTGGCTCGGACACGAGTACATGGGTTACAACCAGATGCTAGGTCCGGGCGTCAATGAGAAGCGCGACCGGAAAATATTGCCGGAAATATCGTTCAGATATGCCGCAAACCGTTCGCTTACCTTGGTGTTGGAAAACCACGAGAATCGCTATCCCTATGTCGAAGGGCTGGATCGCACCTATGCGCTCCTGCAGCCGCTCATGCAGAAACGCTTTGTCTTGCCTGAAGACCGTGGTGTGAAATGGGAGAGCGATCTGGGGCAGGCTGTTTTCGCCTACCGGTCATTTGATCTGCCGCTGCCGAAGGGGGCTAAGGTCTTCCGCATCGAAAAGGGAGTGGAAAAGCCGCTCGATTATTCCGGCAGCACAATGAAAACAGAGCCATGGACGGCATATAGGATCAAGTAGGAATGGTGCTAAGATAAGGATTCTTTGTTAGTAACTCGGAATACCATCCCGAGGGAAGCTGCGGGGTGATACCCGAATGCCCCCCCACTTAAGCAGTTTTGTCGGTCAACAAATACGGAATTGATGTTGTGTCGCCGCCCTGCGGGAACTGAAAATTATATTTGATTATTCATATTCCCCACGCTTGCGCATGGGGCTACAATATGCCACCCTCTGCGAGGGCTGAATATAAAAAGACGGGTCACTTATTTTATTATAGCCTCCGCAGGAGGTGAAATAATGTAGCCCAAAGGCGTAAGCCTTGGGAATATAAAGATTTCATTAAAGGACAACAAGCCCCCGCAGGGTGGCGACACTTAAGTTGAGTGGCATTCGGGTGATACCCCGCGCTATTTGCCTTATCTTAGCAGCATTCGGATCAAATAAGAATATCAGGGGGATTCTGCATATGGTGAAAAAGAAAAAGACAGCCTATGTGCTGTTCGCAAACCACTTTGACCTGGTTTGGCGCCGCGGCTGGGAAAGAAGCTATGAGCATGACGGCAGGCGCTGGGCCAGTTACAGCGATGTGGAGAGCGCCATACTGGACAAGGTGCTCGACATGGCCGACCGTGGGCGGGGGGCGTATCAGCTTGAACAGACGCTGACTTTGCGCATGTACCTGAAAAAACACCCTGAAGCGCTGCCGCGCCTGCGCCGTCTTCAGGAGGAAGGCCTCTTCGAAGTGCTGGG
>JBAZRS010000282.1:0-7042 GCA_041662825.1 Victivallales bacterium
ACATCCATTCACAGTGAATTTACAGCCGATTATGCAATAGGCAAAGCCTGTTTTTCAAAGAAACACATCATTGGAATTCATTGCAAAGAGCGCCGACATGATAGACCACCGCCAACTCTCTGAGCTTCTGCGGTTGATTTATCTTACGGGAATTCGCATTTTGGGATCGCTGGCCCTGGTCGCCTTTGGCGCCGCCAGAGGCGGGTAAACATCCTGCCGGCATCTTTCATCTTTTCACTCTTGCTTCGACAAACATTATGCCACCAAGATGGTGGCGTTCCATAAAAGTCCCGTCAAAGACGGTTAAAAACTGGTTCATTACTCGCCATATGTGAATTTTCAGAGCTTCCCTTGAATTGGGATGCGATTTGCAATATAGTTTTACTTGGATTTTTATGGGTTGCCAATATGGGTAATTATAAAATTAATTCTTTTGAGCTGATTGATTAATATTGTCGAAATCAAACTTGGAAATTTTCACATGCGGAAAAATTTCACTCTTGTCGAAATCCTTGCGGTAATGGCATTGATGGCTATTCTCCTTTTCATCGCTCTCCCCTCCTTCGAAAAACTTGTGAAAGGCGGCGGTGTGTCGATTGCCGCGAGAAACCTTACAGGCAAACTGGGCGTGGCAAGAGGCTATGCCATAAACAATCGACAATTTGTCGCAGTCCTTATGCCGGATGCCAATCTTCCGAATGATTATATGTTCAGAAGCTACAAGCTCTGCGTTGTTTCCTCGACGTACGATACGACCCCGCCGGCGCCACCGCCATACGTTTTTACCTTCGTCAGATGGCTGCCATCTGAAAACTGGGGATTCCTCCCGACCGGTACTGCAATAAAACATATCAACAGCGTTGCTCATTCAGGCAGTGCGGACTATACAGGCACTTTTTCAAATCCTGCCACATATCCCTTTGAGCGGGTCAAGAATGTCAAATTATCTGAAATCGACCCGGTGCTATATCCGTCTGTTGACAATGTCAGGGCAATAGTATTCAGACCCAACGGGAAACTGGCAGGTGCGAGTGGATATAGATATGTGGCTGTCGCCGAAGCAACCTATAACGGATCAACCCTTTTATCAACCAACCTCAAAGATTGGATTGACATTACCATAGACCAGTTTACCGGAAGAGTGAATTATGGCATCGAATAATACAATTTATAAGAGATTATATTTTCGCGTTTCGCGAAAATATTTCAACATGATCGAAGTCACGCTGGCAATTGCTATTGTCGCGCTGGGGCTGACCGGCATACTGTCACTCTTTCCAGTAGGGTTTCAGTCAATCCGCGATGCCGTAGGCGATAACTATGTCAATGACAGCTCACAGCTTTTCTTGTCATATATAAAGCTTATGGCAAAAATGGACAACACATACCCAACCGCCCAAATCCAAAACAATATCGACACCCAATGGAATACTATAATAGGTAATATTCCTGCGACAAAGCCGGATGCTCCCAACCCATCTGTTGACACGGTTAACCCTTCACATACCAGTTGGGATGTAACAACAGTACCAAATCTCTATAGCATCACTGGAACCCCGGGGCTATATCGTATTTATTCCGGTGCAAACGACTTCAAGGCGGCCGTGAGAGTATGGAAAACCAGGATCGTTTCACCTGTTTTAAACAGCGCCGGAGAGTGGGCATATAATTCCCCATACGATACCGAGGCGTGCGGACTTAATATTGAATTCAGCTGGCCGCTTGAAAAACCATACGCCCAAAGAACGAAAAGATTTTTCTATTATGAAATTTTTAAAACGATATTGTAACAGGGTTACTTCTTGTGTCATGAGAAAAGACAAGCAATTCACACTACTCGAACTGATCCTCGCCATGGGGATTCTCACCGTCATCATGGTGATCATGCTGTCCTTTTTCAGCGCCGCCCAGAAAGCCTGGATGGCCTCATCCGCCAACGCCGAGATTTACGAGAATGCGAGAGTCGCAATGGATTTGATGACGAGGGATTTGCAGGCGGCGTTATACAATGATGAAAATTCAGACAAAGGCATATATCCGTTCTGGCACGAATCCGACAGCAAAATCAATTTTATTTCTGCAACCAGTGTAGGGGACTCGGCAGATGGAACAAACATAATCAGGGAAGTCAAGTAAGCGAGAAGCAATGGGAGCCTGGCGGCAAATCCCCTGACTTTTGAAGATTTGCCGGTGGCGTCGGGCGCCACCGTCCTCAACGGGGGATGGCTTGTAAGGAGCGTTACAGGAGCTTCCAAACGTGACAGCTCTGATCCGAATACCAAGACCAATGCCCTGAATATATACAATTTTGACTTATTTCCCAGAGGCGGCCCAGGCGGCGGAGATCCGGAGAGAGTATATAAAGTTTACAAGGAAATCCTCGGCACCACCGTTATCACCAAAATAAGTTCTGATAATTTCAATTACGTAATTCCTTATGTCGTCAGTTTGAAATTCACGTGCTATAACAACAGGGTTCAAGATATGATGGATATTGACGGGAATGGCACCTTTGGCGGTACTGTTCCAACTCAAGCCGCGTATAACTATCCAACTACTCTCGCGGAGATGAAGGCGGCGGAGGCGACATACTTCCCTTATGCAATAGGAATAGAGCTTGTCCTGCTTGACAGGACCTCCTGGACAAAATGGATAGCCATGGGAGGGCTTATAGCCACACCTGACTCCGACCCGACCGCCGCAAAGACATTCCGGGAGGCGCATCAGAAGACTTTCGCAACAATGATATATCTTGGTTCGAGAAACAGCAGAGATTTACCACCACCACCACCATAGGAGGGGTTTCCCATGAATACTTCTAGCGAACAAAATAATATTGTCTCAATGCATGGTGAAAGAGGGATCGCCCTCCTGTTCACGCTCGGTATGCTCACTGTTCTACTGGTGCTTGCCCTCGGCTTTGCAACAACCTCAATCACGCAGCGCAGGAGCGCCGCAACCAATACGCAGGGAACCGTTGCAAGACTGCTTGCCGAATCTACATTGGAAAGAGTCATGGGCTCCCTTCAGTTTTATGACAATGCGCGCCTGCCATGCAGTTATTCTGATGCTGTCACCCATCCATTGTCACCGACTGAGAACCGCGAACAACACGACTGGCTTTACAAGCTTCAAACACCTGATACCATCAAGGCGCCATTAACGTGGAATGACGAATATTCCGATATAAGCTGGGAATATATAACGGTCAATGACGGGGTGAACAATAGAATCATCGGACGGGTCGCATACGTGATCACATATACTGCCGAGTGACCGTACCGGAACCGGAATTGTTTGGTAACTGTTTTATTATAAATGAGCCGATTGTAAAAATAAAAATATCGTTGCTTTGTAGAAGAACCCTGTTAGAGTTCACAACTTTAGTTGTGACTTGATTTTTATTGACAATCATTAAACTTTGAAATTCCTTAACCTTGAATTAGGAGGCCAGAGCACCGCAACTCATAAAGAATAGTTACAGAGGCGCAAAGGCACAAAGTTTTGAAAAATGCCAAATTAAACAAAGAAAACAAAAGAACAGCCCTCACGGGCTTGACTACCAACAAATGCAATTCGTTTGTAGTTAATGCCGTAAGGCATGTTCTTGGATTTCATTCTCTGTTTTGAAATTCCTTAATGTGAACTTAATCGGCTTAGTCGGGACTTTTATGGAACGCCGCCATCTTGGTGGCATAATGTTTGGCAAAATAGATGAAGATGCCGGCAGGATGTTTACCTGCCTTTGGCAGCGCCCTACGGCGACCAGGGCCAGCGATCCGAAAATACAATTTCCTATTCGGTTTAATTAGAAGTTGTTCGAAAAGTACTTTTAAAAGGATGTTAACATGAAAATAATATTATTTATTCTCCTTGCGATAACCGGAATCGGAGCCGGAATTGCTTACGGAGATGGGATAGATCCGGGAGTTTTGGTGAGAAAAACAGGAGAGTATGGCGTTGATGAATCAAAAAACAATGAACCCCGTCCTGGCGTAGATGTAGATGAGATCAATCTGCAGTCTGTTTCTTCCACTGTCACAGTAGACATAGCCAATAAAATGAATTCGTCGGGCCCCGTAGCGGTTGGCGGGGGATTGTATAACGGGAACTGGGTGAGTTTGACAAACCTGTTTACCACCGTCGGAATCTCGGATCAGTCCACCATTGACGCTTTTAATAAATGGTTTAACAATGTTGATGCGAAAAAGGATAATGAGGTATACTGGGGTGATGTCAACAATAATAATAACATAGAAAACACTGAATGGTATCACAGGTTCAATCTGGCAAGGACCGACTGGGACACTATGACTATAGGTGGAGCAGCACCTAACCTATTTGCCGCACCTGTCGCCTATTCTGATCCCCCTCCCTCTATCCATAACGGCGGCGGTCTGAGGTGGCTTGCCAATTTCGGAAAAAACGCGAGTGGCGCTGATGATCAGAACTTAAGGGGCACTTTTCCATATGATGCCGCAAATCCACTCACTACCGGCGTGGCTGCCCGCCGCAACCAGATCGCTGCAAACCTTATAGATTACTGCGATACAAATTCCACTGCGACAACAGATAGCTCCACTAATCCCACCTATACCGGAAATGAACATACCCCTTACATCAATGAAATTGGAGTCAAAATTGAATGTACTGCCACAGTCTCCAAAAGCGGCAATACATATAAGAATAACTACACTTTTACACCCACAGTATATTGCGAAGTTATAAATGTTTATAATGGATTTAACCTTGACAGCACAACAACATTTGAGATTCTTGAAGGTACGGTTACTTACACATGGCAGTCGAATTCGACTGCCGGAGGAACAACACCTGTAACTTCCAGTATTGCATGCGGTCCATCAACTTTTTCCACTCCAGTTGGAACTGGCAATTACATGACATACAGTTTCTCAGCACCCTCCATCAACGGTATTGGAGATACTGCCTTTTCAAATAATAAGAAAAATGCGGTCGTAACTAATGTCAAAGTTCAGATCAAAAGAGCGAGGCTCACATATGGCGGTGTTTTTGCGGATTTTGCACAACCCGACTCCTCCGCTGATTTTTCGAAACCGGTGCCCACACTCGTCACAAGAAATGGAAATTCTCAAGGATTCACAACGGCAAGCGCATGTTTCTCATATCAGGTGAATGATCCCAGACAGAATCTCAACAGGGATGACTGGAATCATCCTGCAGAGGCTTCTAAGCCAGGGACGCCAGCTGTATATGGTACTACCAAAAACCCAGCTAATTTCGTTGTCGGCACTCTAAACACTGCAAATGCAGTAAATGGCGCATCCATAGTCACTTTTGCTACTGACGGTGACATGGAGTCAACCCTGACACCGACTACGCTTTCAACCGCGTATATAAGAAACGCACCAATGGCGTCTCCGTGGGAGCTTGGCGCCATTCACAGGGGAGCCAAATGGGAGACTATCAATTTAAAGGAATATAATGCGGTGGCTGGTTCAAAACCCTTAACCGGCGGAGGTCTTTACAAGGAGTCGTCGCTGGGAAGCAAAAACGGAGGGGACGCGAATATTCTCGACCAGGTAAAAATGACCTCAAAAGTTGAAAACAAGCAGAAGGTCAACTTGAATCTAAGGAATGATGATACAACCGGAACCATAAGTTATGGAGTCTTAAGCGCCCTATTTAGGGAAATTCGCGTGGGGTCTTTATATGCGAATACCGTGAAGTTGTGCAAATCCGCAGCTAATACGGGTGCTTTTGACGACATAGGAGATAGATGGATTGATAACATTGGGATTGGAGTGGGGACTTTATACACTTGGGACGGTTCTTCATGGGTAGACACGGCAAAAAGTGTCGGCGACAGCTATATTTACAATGCGTCCAATGCCATAAACATTTATAACGGTACTGCATGGGTGCCTTGGAGTAATACGGGGACAGCAATTTCAAATCCCGATGTAAAGGCAATAGTCGTTGATATCAAAACCAGGGTTTCGACTCCGAGTACGGCTTTCAAAACAAGGGCGGGCGTTGTCGCACAAAACTCCACATTGATAAACAGAACCGAACAGGTCGCACTGGCCACAGACAGGGCAAAAGAGGAGATAATTGGTAAAACAATCAATCTGACAACTGTGGCACCGTCAGGCTATTTTACAATATTCATCATAGCCCAGAGCATAAAAGACGTGGGGCCCGGAACATTTTCGAAGGATTTGGATATGAACGGGATTATATCAAATCCTCCCCCTCTCGGATCTCCTGGCGAAGGCGCAAGCGAGGTGATACTCGGCACCGACATAAACGGAGACGGCGATATGACGGATACCGGAATAGCAGAGACAATAACAAAAACCGCATTCGGCTCATATAAGCAATACGCTGACGAAATAACGGCGGAGCAAAAAATCCGCGCCGATGTGTACAGGAATCCGCAGACAGGAAAATATACAATAATAAGAATGGAATATTTGGAGGATTGATGAATATAATGATCAGAAAATGTGTTTTCGTTATTGCTCTCGTCGGGTTTTCACCTTTCTTTCTTAACGCTCAGCAGAAAAACTCTGTTTCCCAAAAGAAGACGGTGCTGACTGTACCTAAAGCATCAGAGACTGGCGTATCTGAAGAAGAAGAGCTAGAATCCGTTGATGTTCAGGCGGTCATTATGGAAGTTACTGATCGACTCAAGAGAGAGAAGGAAAGCGATCCTGTTCCCGTTACTTTGACTATGAGCTATGCGAACAGTTTTGCTGAATTTTCTAAATATCCGAAGATTGAACCTATTACAAAAATTTATATTGTCTGGTACAGGAATGTTTCCGAAAGTCTTTCCAAACTAGCCGAAATTAAACTAATCATTGAAACGGCTACATTCAACAAAGAAGAAAAGAAACTTGAAGACTTAAGTAAAGTCTACAAGGAATCTGTAACTAGAATCATCTACCTCCTCGAGCATCCGCAGAAATTGTCGGAGAAGAAATAGGGGGAAGAAGTTCTAAAGTTCTAAAGTTCTAAAGTTCGGAAGTGTGAAAATGAGGGGGTTCGGGAATTTTCT
>JBAZRS010000283.1:0-6979 GCA_041662825.1 Victivallales bacterium
TCCTCTTAAAATCAAACGCCAAAGGGGAAACGGATTTCTGGCTCGACGAGTCGCCTCTGTATGTTTTAACGTCATCCAATGTTAGGCTCTCAGTGATTCCATAAATATCGCTGAACAGTTTAATCTTGGATAAAATGTTTGAGTTAAATTTAACGCTGTAAGCGTGCAGTAATATAGCCTATGGTTTCAACCATAGGGAATATAATCATGATGATTGCGTCCTGAAGGGACGGAGTATATCCATGTTTTCGGGTTTGCTCATTAAAAACAACTCCGTCTCTTCAAGACGGATGAGGGTGTGTATGATCTACCTGTGGTTGAAACCACAGGCTATACTACCTTATCCCTCCGGGATAGAGAGAAAATTAATGTAAGAGTAATTAAAAGAAAAATATCCATGAAACATCAATCGAAATGGAAATATGCATGCGCTGTCGCCCTTGGTCTGACAATGACTTGGGCAATTCTTGCCGCAGATCTTGCGGATCTCGCAAAAACCCGGCCGGCGGTGAATAACGCAATCATCCCGGCTGAGAAGCTGGAAACCGACTCGTACGACTGGTATAAGCGGCATGATCAGAAAAAGGCGGATGCGGCAAAGGAGCAATACAGCCTGATCTTCATAGGTGACTCCATTACCCATTCCTTCGAAGAGGGCGCCGGTGCAAAGGTCTGGAAGAATTTCTTTTCGTCACGCAAGGCGCTCAATCTCGGCTTCGGCTGGGACCGTACGCAAAATGTTCTGTGGCGCCTGCAAAACGGAGAGTTTGCCAATCAGAAACCCAAGATGGTCGTACTCGAAATCGGGACGAACAATCTCAGCGGAACCGCTAATGCCAGACAGAACACCACAGACGAGATAGCCGACGGTATAAAGGCGATCTGCGGTCTAGTTCTGGAGAAGTCGCCGGAAACGAACATTGTAATAATGGGAGTTTTTCCCAGAGCCTGGGCAAACAGCTATTACATGTCCGAAATCAGGGGTCTCAACAAGAAGCTCAAGGATATTTACGCCGGAAACCCGAAAATTGAAGTACTCGATATCTTCGACAGCTTCATAGGTCCAGACGGGCAGTTGAAGGAGGGGACGATGCTCAATGACCGCACACACCCTTCGGAGGCTGGTTATCAGGTTTGGGCCGAGGCGCTGGAACCTCTGATTGTCCGCCAGTTTAACGATGGCGGAGGTAAGCCCGGAAACTGAATATCCAATATCGAACCTGGAGCTTACGTTGCAACCAAATTTAATAACCATCCGTCTTCGCCAAAGGCTACGACGGGACAAGCAGAACACACTGAATACACAGAAAAAATTAACCACGAAACACACTAATCACACGAAAAAGACAACTGTTAACTTTTTGCTGCGCAAAAATTTAACAGTTGATTTTGTGAAAAATGTGCAAGAGGAACATGAATATGAAAGATAGTATCATGGAGTATAGAAGAAGCAAAAGTTTTCGGAAAAGAGTCTGAGAAAGAACCCGTTTTCAAAAGGGTTTGTCTCAGCCCGAGCAATAAGCGAGGAAAAAAATAAACTTGATCTTCCTTTGTATGAAATTCGTTTCTTCGCGGTGAGTATGATCTTTGTGCCTCTGTGTCTCTGTGAGAGATAAATGAATTTAGAATTTTAACTAATTAAAAGGAAAGGTATATGAAAACAGAAAAGAAAATACAGTCAGGCAAGGCGCCCGAAAAAGCGGTGAAGCGTTTCCGCGATGCGCGTTTCGGCATGTTCATCCATTACGGTCTCTATTCGCTGATGAACCGGCGGGAATGGGCCATGTATCTGGAGAGGATTCCAGTAGACGAGTATCGGAAGTTGGCGGACCGATTCAATCCTGTGAAACTGGACATCAACGATTGGATAATATTGGCGAAGGAAAGCGGCATGAAGTACGCCTGTCTCACAACCCGACACCACGACGGTTTCTGCCTTTTCAAGACGGCCGAGACCAGTTTCAACTCATTTGAAAGCCCTGCACGCCGTGATCTTGTCCGGGAATTTGTCGACGCCTGCCGCAAGCATGGAATATTGCCGACCCTCTACTATTCCGTTGCCGATTGGTCTGATCCCGGCTATACTGCGGGGCCCAAGGAAAATCCGGAAGGATGGGCGCGCTTCGTCAGAATCGTCCACGCCCAGCTGAAGGGGCTGATGAGCAATTACGGGCCCATCGGCTATTTGTTTTATGACGGTTGCCCCCCGGCGGCTTCCTGGAGGGCGGAGGAGCTTCACCGCGAACTTCGCAGACTCCAGCCGGAAATGCTGATCAGCGACCGTTGCCGCCTGGATGAGGATGTGGCATCATCGGAACAGCATCTTAAGGCTTATGACAAACCGTGGGAATGCTGCATGACGATGAACATGGGGGCCTGGGGCTGTGACAAGGGCCAGATTCATTACAGGAGCGCATATGAACTTGCCTGCTCATTGGCGACCTGCATGCACAACGGCGGAAATTTCCTGCTCAATGTCGGACCATTTGGAGACGGCAGTATCCACCCCGAGGAACTCAGGCTTCTGAAAGAACTGGGAGGCTGGGTCAATCGGAGCAAGGAGGCGGTTTACGGCACCACGAAAGCACCTTTCGACAAGCATGATTACCAGCTCTCATGTGCAAGGGGCAATACCGCCTATATCGCCTTCCATTCATACCGCGGTCCGGAAACAATGGTCTGCGGGATCGGCAACAAGGTCAAAAAGATCAGGCTCCTGGCCACCGGAGAGGAGGTCGCGTTCCGGCAAGAGGCGGACCGTGTGTTCCTAACCGGACTGCCCGAGAAATGGCCTGACATCATGGCGGTCATAGCCATGGAACTCGACGGCAAGCCGAAAGGGATAAAGAATCCATACCAGTTGGATGAATCAAAGTTTGAGTTTTAAATAGTTCAGTGGATATTACTAATCGTCTCATAATTGTTTAGACCCCACCGACCTTGCGTCGGTGGTGAACAAGATTGGGAGGCTAGGCGGTGCTCGCCATAGCCTACCAATCTTGTTCACCAACGGGATAAACCCGTTGGGGTCTCTATTCTATTTCGAGACGATTATTAATGCAAACAAAACGGAGGTCTGGAATGAAGTCTAAGGTCGGATTTTTTATCGGAGTGATCGGTTTGATTTTTTCCCTGTCAGTTCTCAATGCAGCTGATGAAGTGAATCTTCTGGTCAACGGGGACCTGCAGGACGGTGGCGGTGTAAACTCTCCCGGATGGACTTTTTCAATATGGAATCTGAAGGAGGGTTCGAAGGAGTTGGAAGCCACAAAATGGGGAATTGCCGCTGAAAAGGGCAACGATGCTAACAAGTGCCTCTGGATTGGCGTCAACGCCAAGGTGCATATCTGGTTTCAGCAGGAGGTAAAATGCGACCCGTCAGAGACCTATACCCTCACCTTCCGTGCCAAAGGAACCCCCAACGCCTGCGGATTGTACATCATCGGCACCAAAGGCGAATGGGTGACATTTGAAGGTTTCAAAGACACGGAGCCGTCCACCGAATGGAAAACATACACTGAAAAAATCACGACTCCGGACAATGCCGCCAAGATCGGCGTGCGCCTGGGATTTGGCGTAGACGGTCAATACGACATATTCTTCGATGACATCAAACTGGTCAAGGGCAAACCTGCACCTGCCAAATAAGGCATGATGGCGATTATGCCTTTGCCGGCATTGCTGCAAATTTTAAATAAAGCCCGTCCGCAAATAGTTATTTTTACGGACGGGCTTTAACATTTCCAATTGGAAAATCTCAATTAATTTCAACATAAGTCTTGACAGGGTTATTTGTTTTAGATATAATATACTCATTTATGAGAATAATAGTCCGGATGATCCAGGCAAAACCCGTGTGAAGCTAAATCTTATGTTAAATTCTGACAATCAGACAGCCGAATGTTGCCGTGCCATCATCCGCTTTGCAAACGGCAACAAACTTCAGTCCGGCGATAAACTGCCTTCCCAGAATAAACTCTGCAGTGCGCTTGGATTCTGCCACAACACCATGACCCCGGCAATGGACATGCTTGTCGATTCCGGAATGTTCACCCGCAAGCGCAGGGTGGGAACTGTACTGGTGGATCCAACAAGTTATCCCCACGGAATCTGGAGGCTTGCGATCCCTCACGGTCCTTTCGACGGTAATCCGGGCTGTAAATTCGGGGCGATCCTGAGCATGTCCATCCAGAGCCACCTGCAAAAAAGAAACTGTGATGTCAGACTTTATCAAAGGCTTCCTGAATATGCGGATGTTTCCCCGCACAGTCTGGAACATTTCGCAAATCTTGCACAAGACATTGAAAATGCGAGGCTGGACGCAATCCTCACTCCAGCCTTTTTCTCGAAAGAAACCTCCAGGAGTTGCGCCCGCCTGAAGATTCCCCTCTGCCATGTCGGCGGATGGGAGCAAACTCCATGCCGTGTTGAACTGAATGAATGCATGCTCCTTGAAAAGGCCATCGAATATCTGCGGTCTAAAGCCTGCCGGCACATTGCATTGATCACAATGGATAATTTCGAACAGATCTCCCCCAAGCTGTTTTCAACCTTCAGAAAATATTCCGATTCCAAGGGGAAATCCGGCTTTTATGAATTCATTCCCGCCAAAAATGTTCTTGACGGCGAAAGAATCGTATCGAAAATCCTTCTGCGTGATTCTTCCCGCCGCCCGGATGCGCTGATCATCCTCAACGACCTTCTCGGACTCGGAGTGGCTTCCGCAATGAACGGTTCCGCATACAAACCGAAGATCGCAATCCAGACAAGCAGGCAGATGCCTCTTTTCTATTCTATCCCAGTGATCCGTTTTGAATTCGATGTCGATATGCTGGCGGAACAGGCCGCCGGACTCATCATCTCAAAGTTATTGCATCCGGATACGCCCGATACTGTCATCGCGCAGACTCCGGAGCTTCGAATTAACAAACTGACCGATAATATTGAAGATGCGGAACGAATAATATCAGCATGAAAAGCAAACAGGAGAACATCGTGGAAAGCGCAAATGGAAAAACCTATATATGTAAAATATTTTATCCCCGAAAATATTTTACTCTAATTGAGCTCCTGGTGGTGATTGCGATAATCGCAATTCTGGCGGGGATGCTTCTCCCCGCGCTGAAAGGCGCCAAGGAAAAGGCGAGGCAGTCCTTATGCCTGTCAAATATGAGGCAGGTAGGTCAGGGAGTGTCCATGTATTGTTCTGACTATGACGAGTATTATCCAAGCCACACCTATGCCTGTGCTACAGGCTTCGTATTTCCGAACGGCTGGATTTATAATGCAGGGGGCGGAAACCTTTCCCCTTTGAGATTCCTGTCGTATTCTGACTATCTCAAGGGGCCTACAAAGACCGGGGTGGCCGCCCTGAACGAATCCTTCGTCACCGGCTGTCCGGTTTTCATGGAAGTGAATAACATAACCTCATGTTACGGCATGGCCCAAGGTGGCTCTGGCGACCTAGTATATAAACACGGGGGTACCTACGCCTTCAACGCACATTTTGACAAGACAATCACCACGGCATCATCTCCGCCTTTATTAAAAAAATTCGCTTATGTCCCAAGGCTTTCCTCAAGATTCTATTTTACCGAAGGAAAACATACGGGTGCGAGAGTTAGCAGCACCCTGCCTCCGGCAACGGCTACAGGCGTACCCATATGGTGGGGGCACGGCAAATCTGGTAATTTCCTTTTCGGAGACCAGCATGCGGAAGTCATGGGCATGTCATCCCTGCAGATTATTGACAACTGGCCCGCCCAGACATATGGCAAGGAGACACCGCTGAAAGAGCCGTGGTGAAAGGAACCAGTTATCAGTTATCAGTAATCAGTAAGCGAAAGTCGCAATTTTACAATAATGAAACTGCCAAGAAAAGAGCACGCTAAAGCCGTGAACACCAACGGCAGTTTCAGGAGACTTCGAATGTCTTGTTGGAGTTCACAGCTTTAGCGTGTCTTGCTTGGACTTTAAATATCATTGGATATTGGACATTACTTAACATTTAATTACTTAAAAATAGAAAGGTATCGTTATATGTTTAAAGCCCCAAAGCGCGGAATCTATCGTATAGTCCTCAATCAATCATTCTTTGTTGCGACAGTATTTGTCACAGCAATGCTCATTGTATTGTCCCCACTTTCTGCGGCAGATTCCAATGTCCAGTCTTCACTGCCCAAGATTGAGACTCTTCCGGTTTCGAACTGGAATGTGGAAACTAAGCCGGGCGACCAGGTAACACTCTCTGCCGAGGGGGGAAGCATGACGATTGCCTACAATGTCGTCATACCGGAACAGAAATCAGTCCAGGGGGTTACGTTCGCCGACACCAGTTTCCGGATCCTGCTCAAGTCACCTGTCCCGCTTTCCGCAGACAGCGGACGGGTCACTTATGAGGCGAGAGGCATGCGCTGCGACGACCTGATATTCCGGGAAGGCATACCGGCCGCAATGCTCTGTCCGCTGATTCAGGACGAATCCGGTGAAATCTTCTGCTATCAGCCGGTGGATTACCCGCATTTCAAGTCAGGGTCATTTTCATGGGGAAAACGGATGACGCGCTATTTTTACACCACCGAAGCGGGCGGTGGCGCATCCCAGACGTATGAGGCGAAGGGAGGCAATGCGAATTCCTGGCCGGACGGCAAACTTTCATTTCTGGGATTTGAAGTCAAAGTCCGAAAAAAGCCCGGCAAAAATGAAGGCGTGCTGAACCTTGGCGAGATTGCGGCAGGCGGGGTGACTATACCCTATGAGACACCTTGGGCGTATGCGGACGCGTTCGTGCAGAAGTCAGGCGAGTACACGCTTGGGGTCGCTGTACGCAATCAGTTCCAGGGAGTGCCGGTGGCGGAATATGGCGGAAAAATCTCTTACGACATCGGTCGACTCGATTCTACGAAACAGAAAATTAAATTCCCGCTTGGCCCCAACGACACCTACTGGATTGACTGGCAGATCCGTGACTCCACGGGGC
>JBAZRS010000284.1:0-6943 GCA_041662825.1 Victivallales bacterium
AATGGCGTGCGGACCGAGGCTGATGGCGGTCGATTTGAGACGTTCGAAACGATTGTCTTCGATCACCCCGTGTGACGCGCCGAGACGCAGGCCGCGGGCACGGTGATCATGGAAATAGTTGTTGCGGAAGACAAAGTTCGGACATGCGATCTCGGGAATTTCCAGTTTGTCTCCTGCGGCCACCGCAACAGGTTTTTCCAAGGTGAAACGCACGAAAAACAAACGTTGGTCAGCTGGCGCCTTAATTGACTTGCGGATGGCGGCCTCAAGTTCAGGCTCAGGCTTCAGTACTTCGCATGCTGATATAGGCGAAGTGAACTTCACTGCGAAACTCTTCGGATCCATGAATCGCGCCGTATCCCCTGGGCGCATAGCCGCCTGGAATTCCGCGGAACCGGTTCGTGCGACCCAGAATATTTTCGGATCAATCACTTTCGCCACGTCGAGAATGGTGCCGTGGAGGTTGACGGAGTCGTCGCCCATGAATGAAAAGTCGCAGCTCTCGAGCGTAGCCCCCTGGCGCGAATAACCGATATTGAATCCGTCCGCTTCGGTGCTTAGGAGGCGCGGATTAGTGGCACCGGCGGGTGTCGGACCCTTTTTTATTACGCAATGGCTAAGCAATACTGGTCCGGTACAGCTGCGCAGAAGGAAACCGGCAAGTGGCGCAGTGAGGACGGTCACGTCTTTCAGTCGCACATCATCACAACCGCGAAATAACATGGCATTGCCGCCGCCGTTCTTGAAAGCGACTAGGTCGCCGACGCGAATATTGCGGTACCCCGGCAGGTTCCCGGACAGCGTGATCCTGCCCTGGGTGGGGCTGAGGATTTCACTGGTCTTCGGATAAAGATCCGGAATGTCCTGGCGCCAGCGGAGAGTGCCGGGCGCGAAAACAAAAACACCGTTCTTGCCGTTTTTCTCATACCTGGGACTGTTGAGCTGCGGATACCCGGAGTGAATCTCATACTCGAAACTGCTGAAGTCGTCGGACACCCGTGTGATCGTGCCCTGGGTGAATGGTAACGGATCGCAATCGACAGAGAATCCTTTGAGGCTGAGGCGGGTGCAGTTGACAAAGGCGAAGATTTCACCTTCCGGCGGGAACATCAAAGTGGCGCCATATCCTTCGATGGCGAAATCGATGACTCCGGCGAGTTTGACCTTCTGCGACACACGATAATATCCAGGCGGGATGACCAGAGACTTTTGTCCCCGGCTGACGGCATCATCGAGAAGCTGTTGCAATTCGAGAGTTTTGATTTCCCCAGGTTTAGGCATAATGATCTCCTTTGAAGAGTTTTGACATGATGTTAAGAGGCATGCAATAACCATTGCCGTTAAGATTTTGAATTTAGTTTTCATTGATATGATCCCTTCTTGAATTAGTCGGCCATGGGCCGCGACTTTTTCTTCTTGATGCGAAGCATCCTTGGAGTGCGGGAACTTGTTACCGCCTTGTTTCGCGAAATTTATTTCGCGGAATTACCTTACTTCTAGGACGGAATAAATTCCGTCATTAAAGGCGGCAATAAATTGCCGCACTCCATGTGCGAATCTCGCAATTCGCAGAAGATAAAGTTCAAAAAATAATGTTGGATGTTCAAAACTTTGAAATTCCTTAACGTTAAATTAGTCAGTTTTGCCGTTGCTTTTCGGAACGCCAGCCCTGGTCGCACGCCACGACGCGTAAACCTTCGGCGCCTCCAGAGGCTTGTACGCCTAAGGCGTGCGGATAAATATCATACTGGCATCCATTTTAATAATGTGGTACAGGCGTCTCGCCTGTTCTTATTCTTTTTTAATACAGGCGAGACGCCTGTACCACACTCTCTTAATTAATCATGCCGGCAAGGATGCCGGCGTTCCTTCAATTCATTCATTTCTTTTCCTTCGTCTCAGGCATGCGGTAGTTCTTCGCCCAGCTTGGCTGGCCGGGGATCATGCGTATCACCAGCAGCGGGGAATAACCTTCATGGAATTTCACAGGGAGCCCCTGCTCCCGGAGCTCTTTTCCCGTGTATGTCCCGAACTTTGCGCTGCCAAGCATTTCATCTATAAAATAAGTCCCGTCGGGAACGTTTGGAATCTTCTGCACATAACTGCCGGGCTTTTCCTGCCAGAGTATGGCATAATGCCTTTTCAGGGATTCGTTTTTCCCCTCAATCATCAGACGGACGGGATTGTCCTTCGCCGGATTAACCACTCCAGCCCATTGAGCGGCCTTCGACATGAAACCGGAAAGGCGCTGTGGAGTGTATTCAGGCACACCCCAGAAGACAAGGACCTGCCCCTTGCCGACAGTGTGGAGGGAGAGTGCCACGCCACCGGATGCGAATCTCGCAAGAACCTGTCCGTTTGTTTCCTTGTTGTCGCGATAGTATCCGAAATAATCGGTCTGTGGTATCCACCGATAGGCCCACAGGAAGAATTTCTCGCGGATTTCCGGTCGGTCCGGGTCGCTTTTCAGGTTGCTCAGAGTGTAGAATTTCACTTTTGAATCCTTCTTGAAAAACGGATTTTCCACCGTGACATCGGCCTGGACATCCGCACCTTCCTGCACGTATGGGCCGGTCGGGGGTGTGATGCCAAGGCGTTTCAAAAGCGGAAACTGTTCGTTTCCAAGCTCCGGGCAGTATCTTCCCGTCAAGGCGGAAATGATCATCTTGCCGCCGCCCCTGGCATATCCGTCGAGCATCTCGATATTCTCTTTCGTCATCACCTCGTCCAGCAGATTGGGGAGCAAAAGCTTGTAGTTTGCAAGCAGTTCCGGACGCAGCTGTTCATATTCCACTCCGTCAAAAGTGAGCATGTCGAAGAAGCGGTTGAGGTCGGCCAGCCGGGGCTGGAAATTTGTGCGGTGCTTGGTGAAAAGCGTAGTCAGATCCTGGAATGTCGCCACCTGTTTTTGACTCGTGTTCACCAGGCGCATTTCCTGCAGCTCGCGGAAAACTGGCTTGAAATGCTCGAAGCGGTCATAGGCGTGATCCAGTCCATAATGCCCGACGAGCGGGCCTTCGGGGAAATAATAGACGTGTATATTCGCCCCGCCGCCGCCGGCCCTGCTGATCATCGTGTAAAGGTCCCAGTCAAGCACCCAGCCGCGGTTGTTCGGATCGCCGTATGCATTCCAGCGGTGGGGATGGTGCGGTTCCTGGATTGCGCCGACACGGTACTTTGTCCATAGCTGTTCATCCGATCCGTTTCCGGGCATATAGGGAACACCGCCGCCGTGGTCATAGTCCGCAATCCCCTTCATGACCTCGCCTTCCGCGCAATACACGATAATCACGCGGTCTTTGTCATATGTCCTGATGTCTTTTGCCAGCGTGAGGAACCAGAATTCGGTGTTCAGATAATGCTTATACAGGCAGAAATCAAACCAGGACACGCGCATGTCAGGTTTTGTTCCGCCGCTGAAATCCGGAAGCGGTACTTCAACCTGATCCCAAGTTCCGTATTTTGTCCCCCAGCGCAAATTCAGCTGTTCAAGAGTGAATTTGCGAGATTCGCGGAGATATTTGCGGAATTCCGTCTTCATGGTATGCTCATAGCCTGCCGTAATCCCGAGATACGGCTTGTCCAGCACTGCGGATTCGCCGCCGGCCATCATCAGATAATATCCCTGGAAGGCCGGATGGTTTTTGTAACGGGCGAACAGCATCCTGTTTGCATCGAGCCAGCATTTCAGATAAACAGGATCAATTGCGGAATAGCAGCCGTAATAGTGGTTGTAGATCTCAGTGTCGTCATAACTGCGCTCCCTGGAAAACTGGAGCCAGCGGAAACGGGCCTTGGCATCGGCGTGCGCAATCCGCACGGTGATGGCCGCACCCCTGTCCGCAGCTTCGTCCATTATGCGGTCCAGAGCGGACAGGTCATATACGCCCGGAAGCACCTCGAAGTTGGCGAGATCCACCATGTAGGTCACATACGGGGCCATTTTCGTGGCTTCATCCAGGTAGTTGATGAATTGGGCGATGTATTCATCTTCGGATTTTCCGAAATCCGGCGGGTTGAATGTGGTTCGGAAATATGCGCTTTTCTTGACATAATCACGTCCGCGCATCAGCCCCTTCCGCGTGTCGCACGGTTTTGAAAAATCCGTTTTTCGCCCCATGACATATTCGTATGTATCAACGGTTTTCCCGTTACTGGAGACTTCAAGCAGAAGGCGGTACGCATCCCGGCCCGCCTCGCCTTCCAGCGTCAGCGGAACATCGGCAAAGGCCTTTCCGGCAAACGTCACTTTTGCATCGCCTTTCTGAATGACCGTGTCATACTGGTAAGGGACAAGTTTCCATTTCAGATCCAGCGATGCCGAACCTTTCGGAAAGAGACGTACTGAAATCTTGAAGGGTTCGCCGATACCGTATGCCCCGGAACTGTGACTGTCAGGATTGATGCGCATGTATCCCAGGTACGGCGGATTTGCAGGATTCACCGGGGCCAAAGCCTTCTTTACCGGGCTGCCTGCAACCTCGTGGCGCATGAAGTCACTGGCCACCAACTTGCCGGATTCATCCGCAATCTGGTAGCGTATCCAGTAATTGCCGTCGGATCCGAGAGGGAAGGACAGGCGCTGCAGCTGGCTTTTGGGGGAGAGCGGATCAAAACTGAAGGTTTTCTCGAACTCGGCAAACGGCATAGCCTGGAAGCCGTCCGACATCTGTGCGGCAAAACGATAATTCCCCTTGGCCTTGAAAAAAGCGTCCGCGTAAATGTACGGATCCTCATACGGGATTTTCATGTCGCCGAACGAGATGTCGTTCAGATACAGGGTCCCCTTCTCGCGCTGCAGCTTGTCCGGCCGAACCTGAAGTTCAAATCCGATGAAGGTAAGTTTCCCGTCCGGCCAGGCATTCTGATCTCCGCCTTCGGCCTGGAAAATGTTCTGCGTAGCGCCTCCGGCCTCGGCGCCGTAGAAATAGCGTGTGGTCCATTTGCCCCAATTTTCAGTCCCGTCCTTCAGATGCGGATACGGGTATGGTTCATAAAGCAGGGTCTCGCCTTTCTCGTCGCGCAGCAGCGGGAGCAACTGCACAAACGCCATCCTGTCCCGGAGTTTCTTCATCCCTTTCGCCTCAAAGACGACCCTGGTCTGATTCTTCTCCAAAACAAGCGGTGTTTTCAGGAGCAGACGGCACGACGCCTGTTTGAAGGTCAGGTGCCCCAACTGGTAGGTCTCTTTCACATCGACATCATAGTCCATGCGCAACACGCCTTCCTGGTCGGTCAAAGCCAGACTGTCTCCCGGTTTTGCCTGGACATTCCAGACGTCGACAGGCACGGTGGGGACCGAGAACGCGGCGAACGTGCAAACGGCAAAAAACTGTGATATAGCCGCGACGGATGCAAAAAACCGGATTCTGAATCTGCATTTACTTATCATTATATATATCCTTTCATTTAATTAGGCGGCTGAAGCCGCAACTTTTGAAAAATCGAATATCGAACATTCGAATGACGAATTACGAAGTAAAAATAATCTGAATGTATAGTGAAATTGATTTTTGATTTACGAGCGTGACAACGCTCCATGGAGTGCGGTAACTCGTTACCGCCTTGTTTCGCGAAATTTATTTCGCGGAATTTAGGTGGGACGGAAAAAATTCCGTCATTAAAGGCGGCAATCAGTCTACGCTGAGAAGCTACGCCCGACACAGTAAATTTCCGTACTCCATGTGCGAATTTCGCAATTCGCAGAAGATGAAGTTCTAAAAATTGGATATTCATAGACTTTGAAATTCCTTAACGTTTAATTAAGATGCCGGCAAGGGTGCCGGCGTTCCGTTTTGAAATTCCTATACGTTAAACTATCCCCTTCGGTGCCGCGAAGGTCTTGCAGCAGTGCACCCACGTGAGCGACTTGATGTTCGACACCAGCGACATCGCCGTGTCCGCCTGCGCAGAATCATGCCTGCGCAGCTTTTCAACTGCATGTTCGCAACGCTGAAGCGAGTCTAGGAGCAGCCGGAAGCGATCCGGATCTTTTGTCATACAGAAGTATCTGTATCGGAAATAAAGCTCCACCTCTTCCTTGAATACCCGGACTGACTGTTCCTGGTAATCGATTGTCTTCTTCAGGATTTCATAGTCGCAGACCGGCATTTGGCTTCTGCAGGAATCCAGGATTTCGACCATGCGCACGACATCGTCCACGGCCTGCTGTTTTTCCCCGATTATCAGGTCCAAATTTTCCTTGCTGGGCTCTAGGATCCAGGCTCGGGATTTGCATTCGTCGTTGTTTACCACATCGCAGTTCCGGAAACGGTACTCGTAATGTTCTACAGAGCCGAGAAAGGTCGCATGGTTGTTGTTTATAAGGCAGCGGTTGACGTATTGTGCGTTGTCGGCGACACGTTCGGAAAGAAGGAAGAATTGGAGCATCCCGTCAGGGAAACGGCCCTTGTTGCACCGCCGCCAGATTTCCTCCAGGGAAAGGGACATGTCCCAGCACATCGAGAAGAAGATGTCGTGTTTGATGAACTCCACACTGTCAAGCTCATGGAGGTCGCCGACACAATGACAGCCCGGCCCGAGGGAATAACCGCGTATCCTGACGATGAAGCGGTCAACTCCCAGCTTAAAGTAGTGGCGCATGCGTTCCGGTATATAGGTCATGGCGGCGGTGATCCATCCCGCCCAGTCCCCGCGGTGTTCGCCTCCGGTGTCGAACTCCACCCATTCCCTTCCGGGTGAAATTTTCCCGGCAAGTTTTGTAGGATCGTTGAAACGGTAGAAGTCCTCGACCTGCATCTTCATGCGGCCTTCACAGCGTTCCGGCAGTTTTCCGCAGAGAGGATAGTATGCCTTTTCCCCGAGAGGATTATGCATGAATGTGGCAACGACAAGTCTCGCGTCGCTCCTCCCGGCCATGTCCATTGCCCCGAGAGTTTTCCCATACAGGAATTCAAGGCGCTGCGGGAGCGTCCATGCGTCA
>JBAZRS010000285.1:0-1067 GCA_041662825.1 Victivallales bacterium
AAAGTGAAATCATCTATCTACTGATTATTATGGAATTTAGAATGTCTCTTTATTGTCCAAAATGCAATTCACCTATGACTATAAGGGAAAGAAGGAAAGCTCCAGGAAATAGATTTTACGGATGCTCCAGATATCCGAAATGTAAGGGCACTCGTGAGATCGTTGAAGGTAAAAAGGACATAAACCAGAAG
The DNA here is from genome assembly GCA_041662825.1 of Victivallales bacterium. Classification (GTDB taxonomy): domain Bacteria; phylum Verrucomicrobiota; class Lentisphaeria; order Victivallales; family GWF2-50-93; genus GWF2-50-93. Next base: position 192 of record JBAZRS010000285.1, read on the forward strand.
ATAGTGAGTAATCTGCATAAGGTAGTCAAAAGTTTTAGATGCGCAGGTATTTTTGCATCTCAGCAAATAAATTGCTTATTCCTACTTGCCGATATATAATAATCATTATCATAAATTATAACCAAACCACACGGAGATACTCGAAATGTTAAATCTTCAAAAAGCAATGAATGAAATGATGATCAGGGTTGCCAAGCGTGAAGCCAATGCAAAAGTCAGACCCCTTGAGAAGAAGATCAAGGAACTGAATCTTGCTGGAAGGCAGATGAAAAAGCTCATAGATAAGCAGCAGAAGGAGATTTTGACCCTGTCAAAGAACATAGCCCCAAATGAAAAGATTCAGCCCCTACCACCTGAAGCTTTTGAAAAAGCAAGACTGTCACCCAAGCTGATAGCCATGCTTCGTAAGAAACTTAAGCTCTCAAGGCAGTCATTCGCTAAACTTCTCGGAGTGGCAAGTAATACAATCTTCATGTGGGAATCAGGCAGGTCAAAGCCGAGACAAGCATACAAAGCCAAAATAATCTCACTCAGAAGCCTTGGGAAGAGGCAAATCAGGGAGATGTTGAAGGAAAGCAAACCCCAGGCATGAACCATAGGATAGCAAACACCCTGATATTCATCAGCCTTATTGGATTCACAGGCTGCTCTGTCCTGACTGAGGATGGATATCCGAAAGAGTTTGAAAAAAGCAAGGATGTCTATTTTGAAGGACGCAGAGTAAAGGAGTTCAAGGATTTCGACGGCAACAAAATGACTGCCCGTTACTTCGGCTATGAAAAGGATGGAAAGACAATCAAGCACGGCCTGTATGAAGGCTATGACGAATACGGCACGAAAAGAGCAGATGTGATGTTCTGCGAGGGCATACCTGAC
>JBAZRS010000285.1:1077-6930 GCA_041662825.1 Victivallales bacterium
GGCGACAAAAAGACCGTCAAAATGAAGGGGATCTTCAGGAAGGGACGACCTTGGGAAGGAAAGCTCTTCTGTTTTGGCGTAGCTGATGCGTTCTTCACCTTTAAGGACGGCAAGGACATCAAGCTTGAAAGTCTGGACGGCAAGACTATTGCCCAGGGCGAATGGAAGAATGACATGAGGTGGGAAGGCTCGTTTTATAACCCTACCAACGGCATGATTGAATATTATGACAAGGGCAAGCTGTCAAGATCCGAAAGTCTGGAGGCTATCCTGAAACGGAATGATGAACAGAAACCTGCCCGTTAAATAATCCAGACGAAGTGACATTGCTTCCAAATACTGTCGGGCTAACGCCCATTTAGTTTCTTTTCTATGCTATTTCTTTTGATAACTTTTTATGTGAAATCATTTTTATTTGTTAAACTCTATTTCACCAGCGTATTCCCGTATCTCAAAAACTTGACCCTTGCCCCTTTGCTCATCTTCTGGTAAATATCCAACAGCCTGACAATCTCTTTGCCGTTACCTTTTTCAAGGTATTTGGCGATTGAACTCATTGAGCCAGCCAGTTCATACTTGCCTAAGTCAATCTTTTCTTTCTGGGCAAGTTCGAAGAGCTTCTGTCTTGCATAAATTCCAGGGTTTCGGGTTTTGTTCTTCCAGTTGGAAATGCTTTGCTGACTTACCTTGCAATACTCTGCCAGTTTCTGCTGGTTCAGGAACAGCCCCTCCATCAAATCTTTTGTCAGTAAATGCCAGTCCAATTCCTTGACAACTCCATCCATTTTAACCTTTTTCATTTGCGAATCTCCCTGTGTTTTGTTATTCAGCTACAGATAAGCGCACAATAGAACATGCTAAGCCCTTAAAATCAAGATGTTAGGCATGGGGCACGCAGTTGGAGGGGGTGAATCTTTAGTTGTCATTTTTACGTCGTTTCCCATAGCCACACCAATTCCCGTTACATTCCCCCGACCCGCCCTGACCGTACTGAGCCATGAAAAACGCCAGGATTGCATGGAAACAGGATTTACTGTTGAAATATGAAGCATTGCAGGGGCAGTTTTATTGGATTCAAAAGTCAGTACGGGCACAAGGGATTAAATTCAAGGTTTCAGGCAAGGTTCGGGCAGATGGACGAAGTGAACCCGTAAACTGTAATTCCCATGGTTCTGCTCAAGCATCTGAACATGCACTGAAATTATATGGAGTTTTCCATTAAGTGTTGTGCGTTTTGCAACGTGCAATTAACAGCTTGTATGATTACATCCATCTTGTTGCAATTTGAAAGGTTCATCAAAGATTTGCTGCCTTTTGAATCAAGATCGCCGCTTATAATGTCACCGATATTTACAGCGTATGGTCTATTGTATTCAAAAACCGTAAAATCATTAATTTCGACTTCAACGGCAATTATTCCCCGCTCATGATTGATGATTTTTACAATACCTGTCATTTCGTCCTACCATTTATCGGTGCAAGCTTCATAATCATTGGTTTACCTGGCATTCATTTACTGTGCTTATTGTAAATTTCTTTCCTCACAGGGCAAGTGCAATAAGTTCCAGTACCAAAATATTGCTTATAGGAACAATTTGAATCTTTCTGGCATTTAACGAAAAAGATTGTTTCATTGACGCAGGATTCTACTTCGCACATACAGTCGCCTTCACCATTAAGACAGGAAAAATTCTTCTTGCATTTTGTTGTCGCTTTTATAGTTTCATCATTTACTTTAAATTTCATTCTTCCTCTTGCTTCAACCTCTATTCAGACATGTACGGATGAGCGATTTTCAGGCAATATATACGGGGGGGGGGTGAATCAAGGTTTGTCCAGAAAAATGCGATAGAATTGCAGTAAATGGGGGTCTTGTCGGTTCCGTCAAGGGGATCGTGCGCCTCTTGTAAAGGGCATATAAGAACTAAACATTGGTTCACGAATTAAGTGCCAACTCCTTTTTCATGCTGAGGCTATTATTGTCAATTCATCTCCATGTTTTTGCTTCACGCAATCTGGCCGATATGCCTTAAGAATTATGACAAAGTCCTTTTTGTTTTTGATATACTTGTGAAACCACAACTTGCCGTTTTGGACAGCCTCATTTTAGCCACAAAATAATTTGATGGCTTTTTGATAGCTTTTAGATTTTTAAAAGCGCATATAATGTCTGCCTGGAAAGCTTTCACTTGTAAGGATGTATACGTAATGGAATTTCATGTTTGGCCTGCCAAGCCGTCCTGTCACGGCGTAGGCCTTGCGAAGACGGAAGTTTGAAGTGGATTAGCCCCGCTTCGTTTCACTCACTCCGTTCGTTCAGCTTCGCCGGGCAGTCTTCATTTGAACCCGGGGCGGCTTCAAACGAAGACTGGTGGAGCTGACGGGACTCGAACCCGTGGCCTATACGTTGCGAACGTATCGCTCTAGCCAACTGAGCTACAGCCCCACATTCAAGAGAATCTTCGGCAGTGCCTTTTTCCGAGCCGTGAAACGGTTTTCAATATGGCATCCCCAACCGGATTCGAACCGGTGTTACCAGGATGAGAACCTGGTGTCCTAGGCCTCTAGACGATGAGGACGCATTAAAAACAACGCATATCTATATAGCGGAATTCGCTTTTTTCAAATGGACATGTGCGAATTTTCAGAGGTTCCTGTGTTGCCATTTCAACATACGCGGTTTATTTTTCATCCCTCATGATTCAACCCTGCTGAATCTTGATGTTCCCGGAAAATTCACAGCGGAAACATCAGGCGCTTTACGACCGGGGAGATATCGGGCGACATTTCTGTTTTGGATAAGATGAAATTCAATGAAAGGTGTTCCTTTTTTATGGGCTTAATAAAACTCAGTGACTTTAAACCTGTCGAGATATCTGACAAGGCTTATCTTCAGGACGTTTTTTTCAAATTCGAACTCCTGCCGTGCGAATACGTGTTCACAAATCTCTTCATATGGAGGAAAATCTATGACATCAGATGGATGAAATTCAGGAACGCTGTTCTGATTCATTCCGGCCTTGACAAGACTTTTCTGATGCCCATAGGGAATGTTTTTACTCCGGAGGAACTCAAAGACCTGCTCATGTCAACTTTTCCCGGCGAGGAGGAGGCGTCTGTGATACAGGTTCCCGAAAATTACATAAAGGAGAACCCGTCGGTTAATGATGTCTTTGAAACCGAACTCGACGACAAGTTTGCGGACTACATCTATTCGACGGAAAAGCTCTACCTGCTTAGGGGTGCGAAACTAGCAAAAAAGAAGAATCTGCTCTCCCAGTTCGCCAGGGGCAACCCCGGATACACATGCGCCCCGCTCCAGGAGGCTAATCTCTCTGAATGTTTTGAACTCACTGAGAAATGGAGGTTGAACACCACCAGCGAACCTGTCACGCTCGCACAGGAAAAAGAGGCGATACAGGAGGCATTTGACAATTTCCGCAATCTTGACATTGAGGGCGTCTGCATCTTTGTCGGAGGGAGAATCGTCGCATTTTCAGTGTTCACTTTTCAAAGCAGCGATGCCGCGGTTGTGCATTTCGAAAAATACGACAAGGATCTGAAGGGATGTGCCCAGGCAATAAACTGGGAAACCGCAAAGTCTTTACTCGGCAGATGCAAATACATAAACAGGGAACAGGACATCGGGCTGCCGGGCTTGAAAAAGGCGAAACTTTCTTATGATCCGGATAAAATCATGTATAACTACTCTCTTTCTCTGAAATAAAATATATTTTATTCGTAATTTTCAAATTTCACTTTATAATATCTAACTTTTATAAATCTGAAACAACTGAAGTCTTGACCAGCTTTACAGTTATAATCGCTTCATGATTAGAGCTATCGGAGAGGTGGCAGAGTGGTCTAATGTAACGGTTTGCTAAACCGTCGTACGGGTTACACCGTACCGAGGGTTCGAATCCCTCCCTCTCCGCCAATATTTGAGGCGGAAACGCCGACAGGAAAGAGCCGCAGGACAAAACACTGCGGCTTTTTTTTGCCTTTATAATGTTACTAGTTTGATACTATTGCCAAAAGCGGTATTATAGATACAAACAGAATTAATTGAACTTAATCTGACGTGGTGAGCTATGCTTTATCAAAGAAAACATTCCCCATTTTGGACTGCCGCCTTTTATGTTAAAGGCGCAGACGGCAAGCTAGTCAAACGTGCATATTCCACAAAGACAGCCGACAAGGATAAGGCTCTTGATGTTGAACGTGAACTTAAACGTGCGACGTCTGAGTTGGCGGAATCGAAAAGGCTTGAATCCTTTCTGATAAAAACAGCAGAGAAGATAACTGCAACAACAGTTGAAAGACCCGGACTCCCGCTCTCACTTGTATGGGAAAAGTATTCGAATCATCCATCTCAGAAGAACAGAACCGTTCGGACTCAGTCAAGCAAGAAGGTTGTTTGGGAGAGATTTAAAAACTGGCTTAACGATAAGTTTCCTCAAGTTGAAACAATAAACGATGTAAATAAGGATATTGCCTCAAGTTACTTGGAAACTTTATCGGACAAGAGATCGGCAACTTTCAATAATGAAAAATTTAGTTTGCAGGGTATTTGGCGAATTCTAAATGTTCCAGCCGGACTGAAGGAAAATATATGGGAGTTATTCGCTGGTGCGGAAAATGATTCTGTCAGATACAGGGATTTTTCACTTGAAGAAGTCAAAGGGATTATTGCCGTTTCAAATGAATTTTGGCGTGTTGCCGTTGCTATCGGGTTCTATACCGGGTTAAGGTTCAAAGACGTTGTATTCTTGCGGAAAACGCAGATTCACGGCGATTATATCGTATTGACTCCACAGAAGACCAACCGTACGCATAAGAACGTGAACATCTATGTCCATCCTTCATTGAAGAAGATCCTTGAATATCAGATTTCCATTGCAAAGGATGACTATCTTTTTCCGGATGCAGTCAACAGATATGCTACGCATGCATTTCAAATAGAGTTTGGGGCATTGCTTGAAATGGAAGATAAAAAGAAGGGAAAGAAGAAAATTGAAAAGGACGAGCGAGGGATTATAGGATTCCATTCATTGAGGCATACGTTTGTAACTATGGCAGAAGAGGCAGGAATTGAGCGTAAAGTCATTCAAGGCATAGTTGGACACGGCAGTCCCGTTATGACAGGGCATTATTCGCACGATTTGAAGAGCATAAAACAGATTGAAAAGTTACCGTCGCTATTGGAGGCTTGAACATGAGAAATGATAAATTACTTCAGCCAAAAGACCAAATCTGCACTGAAGAAAAAGAAAATAAGTTCAACATGGAATTTTCGAAGGATCGGCAAGAAATATTTAATCTAATGAATATGTCTGAGCCAGCCTCCACTACTATGGAAAGACTAAAGAAATGGAAAAAAACACAGCAAAAAATAGATGTTATACTGGATAGAATGGTGACAAGAGGAATAATCAAAGAGAAAACTTTAACTAATGAAGAATCAAAAAAATTAAAATTACCACGAATTATTAAAACTATATCCCCAACAACAAAAGATGAATTATTAGATTTACTTTCCCCTATCAATCACTCAGAACAAAGTTTGACACTAGAGTACCTTATAGAAGCTACATCGGATGTTATATTGGACATGCCAATATCGGAAGAAGTTAAAGGTGAAAATCTGATAATACAGAAAGCTGTTTATGAGGAAAAGAAACAAAAATTAGAATTCGCTATGAATAAAGCATATAAACTTGGTCAAGATGACTTTGTAAATATGCATCGTAAAATACTAATAGCTAAACCTCCAGGCGCAAATTCAGAGGACAACAAGCCTACAAGATTGAAATACGGCGGAATGTACCATTACAGAATTGCCGTCAGATACAA
>JBAZRS010000286.1:0-6926 GCA_041662825.1 Victivallales bacterium
AGGACGGCCGCCGAACTGTGTTCCGAATCCGACAATTTCATCTTCAACCACAACGAGGCTATCCTTTACAAATGGGTGGAGGAATACGAGCCTTCCCTTTTCAGAAAGATCCAGAAACTTGTCAGGCAGGGCAAATGGCATATCATGGGCGGCTGGTATCTCCAGCCCGACTGCAATATGCCTTCAGGTGAAACATTTGTCCGGCACATAGTTGCGGGCAAGAATTATTTCAGGGAGAAATTCGGGGTCGATGCGAAGACTGCGATCAATTTCGATTCATTCGGACACAGCCGCGGCATTGTCCAGATCATGGCGAAATGCGGATATGACTCATATCTTTTCTGCCGGCCGTCGCAGAACGACTGCCAGCTCCCGGACGATATTTTTGTCTGGAAGGGCTTCAACAATACTTCACTGCTGTGCAGGCGGATGTCAGGCGGATATGGCTCCCATCTCGGCAAAGCCGTGGAGAAAATCAAGGGAGTTGTCGAAAAAGAACCAGGCAAAAAGACGGACATGATATTGTGGGGTATCGGGAACCACGGCGGCGGCCCGTCACGAAAAGACATCTCGGACATTGAAAAGTTCATTCGCGAGAAGTCGGATGAAACCGAGATCATACATTCGACACCCGAGGATTATTTTTCGGATTTGAAAAAGCAGAAGAAGGGCAATATCCCGACATTCAGCAAAGACTTGAACCCGTGGGCGGTCGGATGCTACACATCCATGATCAGGATTAAACAGAAATTCCGGCTTCTTGAAAATGAACTATACATGACCGAAAAAATGGCATCGTCCGCTTATTTCCAGAAACTTCACGATTATCCCGGGACAGAACTTTCTGAAGCCCGGAACGATCTTCTCACCGCGAGTTTCCATGACATCCTTCCGGGCTCCTCGATCCAGCCCGTGGAGGAAATGGCTGTTCGCCTGATGGACCATGCCCTCGAAAATATTTCAAGGGTGAAAACGAGGGCATTCTTCGCCCTGGCATCCGGCCAGGAAAAACCACCCAAGGATGAAATCCCGGTGCTTGTCTACAATCCGCACCCTTTCAGGACCGGCGCCGTAATCGACTGTGAATTCATGCTTCCTGACCAGAACTGGAGCGATGAGAACAAATTCACGGATGTAGAGGTGTATTCTGACGGCAGGAAAATTCCGGCTCAAGTAGAGAAGGAGGCGTCCAACCTCAGTCTGGACTGGCGCAAGAAAATTGTTTTCCGGGCTGAACTCACGGAGTCAGGCATGAACAGGTTCAACTGCAGGCTGAACCTGAAGCGCGACCGGCCCGTTGCCGACATCAGGGACTTGGACGGAATTTTCAAATTCAAGAACGATGTGATGGAAATAGGAATAAGCAGGAAGACAGGACTCATTGAATATTATTCTGTCAAGGGGGTAAATCATATTAGCAGCGGTGCTTTTAAACCGACGGTGATTGTTGACAACGAAGATCCATGGGGAATGAAGGTCAGAAGATTCGATGAAATCGAAGGAGTATTCAGATTGATCAGTCCTTCGGAATGCGCCAGATTCTGCGGAGTCCAAAATAAAACACTTGTGCCCGTGCGAATCATTGAAGACGGTGAAGTCAGAACTATAGTCGAATCCGTATTCTCATTCGGATCATCAAGAATATGCCAGCAGTACATAATACCAAAAACTGGAACCGAGTTTGAAGTGATGACCCGAGTCTTCTGGAATGAGAAAGACCGTTTCCTGAAACTCAATGTCCCCGTCTCCATACGCTGTGCCGAGTTTCTCGGGCAGACTGCTTTCGGATATCATGCTCTGCCCTCAAACGGAGATGAGACAGTTTCCCAGAAATGGCTCGCAATCAATTCCGAGACCGATTCCCTCACCTGCATAAACGACGGGACATACGCCTCGAGTTTTGAAAACGGAAATCTGAGGCTTTCGCTTTTAAGGTCACCCGCATATTCGGGCCATCCCATCGGCAACAGGCCGATAGTCCCGCAAGACCGCTTCACACCGAGAATTGATCAGGGTGAAAGGTTGTTCCGTTTCTGGTTCAATGCGGGACCGCTTAAAGAAAGAATGAAATCCGTAGACAGGGAATCGCTCATGAAGAACGAGAAGCCGGTGACGCTGTCATTTTTCCCGCCTGGCTCCGGAAATAAACTTAAGGAATTCTGTAAGATAAGTGGAAACACGGTTCAGCTGGTCAGTGCGAGAAAGGCCGAGAAAGGCGACGCGCTCATTGTCCGGCTTTTCGAAGCCGCCGGAATAAAAGCCGAAATCATGTTGGAATTCCCGTTCGCCGGATTCAAGAGGAAACTGAAATTAAGCCCTTTTGAATTCAAGACATTCAGATTTGATCCCAAGCGGAAATTATTGAGCGAAATCGATGCCTCTGGCGAATGATTTCAATGTAGCACAGGCATCTTGCCCGTGTGCTTTAATGCATTTGCACAAAGCTTAACTTAAAGGTGAGAGGAAATGAGCAGGGACAAACTTAAGATCAGCCTTAACCTCATGCCTTCTTTCTTTTGCAAACACATAGGGACCTCCTATGGGGAAAGATATTATTTCGATCCCGCTTACAGGTCGGAAGTGGAAAGGGCGGAAGGAAAATTCCTTTTTGATATTCTCGGCCAGTTCGGGGTCGGCAGCAAAGATCCCGGCCCCTCTTCAAATCTTTTCATTCAGCCTATTGATTTGATAAAGGCGACACTGGGCGCCGACATTTACTGCCCCCCTGACGCCACATTGGAAACACACGGACACCCATGGGCTGCTAAATCTGTCGCCGAGATCAGGAAGATATCAGCGTCGGACGCGGCGCAGCATTCAATTGTCGACAAGATTTTAAAGCAATACGGTGAAATTTCGAGACTATATGGAGACAATGCCGATATTTTCGGAATAAAATCGGGGCGGATGGGAATTCACACCCCATACACAACCGCTCACCAGCTGATTGGCGAAGAACTGTTTTACATGATGGTTGATGAGCCGGAATCGGCAAGGGATGTTTTCATTAAGATATGGGAGATTTACAATGCTGTTTATTCAAGATTGTCATCCGAACTCAGGGTGCCTTTCCCAAGGCATCTGGGCATGGGAGACTGTTCGGCCTGCATGCTCTCGGAAGAACTCTACAGGAAAACAGTCCTGCCTGTGAACCGGAATATAGCAGGCGCCTTCCAGACAGCGTCCTATCATTCCTGCGGCGGCTCAACTCATCTGATATCCGCTTTTTCAGAACTTCCGCCATTAACTTCTATCGAACTTGGTCCTGGAACGGATCTCGCACGGGCGGTTCAGCTCATGCCGAATTCAGCCATATGTCCATTAGTGGATCCTGTAACAGTCCGCAACGGCGCCACGAAAGACGTGGAGGCACTGGTTAAATCACTGGACTCCGAAACATTTAACGCCCCTGCTGTAACCCTGTGCGCATGGTCTCTCGACAGGGAAACTCCGGTGGCTAATCTACAGGCAATTTATACTACGATTGAAGACTGAGTTGCTTATAAATAAGGAGAACTGGACGTTAATAAATTTCAAAGCTATATCAATACAGGGAAAATATTTTTTAACCACTAATCTGCACTTATCATACACAAATAATAAATATGCAATGAATGAAGTTTTCGGAATGAAAACTTCATTCGTGGTGAAATCATTTTTAGTATTTAAAGTTGCGGCGCTTTGCCCGCCTAATTTAACGTTAAGGAATTTCAAAGGATGCCTTCCAAAGTAATGCGGGCTTTAGCCTGCGATTTCCCTTGCATTTACAGATTAATTCAACTACAGGCTAAAGCCTGTGTTACTAAGAGTTGCGGCCCTTGGCCGCCTAACTTGATGTGGCGGAATAGTTTGAGCGGCTAAAATAAAGTCTCCGGCCCTGTCGGCGGCAAATAAACCATGAAGGTTTTTCCCGGAAGTAACTCGTCCGCCTAGGAGCCTGTCGGACTTAGGATTTCATGCTGGTAGTAGCTCGTGTTCGAGCGTTCTTTTTGGAACCTGAAAACCAAGAATAACGCGCAAACATGCGCTACTACAAGCAAAATCGCCCGCAGTCACGCCCATTTCTAAGTCCGACAGGCTCCTAGGCGGATGACCCGAGAGACGCGGGTCAGATAGACCGGCGCTACTTCCAAACAGGCATTAACTAGACGTTGCTAGAAAAGGGGGTAGCACAGACATTCCTGTCTGTGACAGAAAATGAAATTTGAACCCACAGACAGGAATGTCTGTGCTACTTTTTAAGACAAATATCATTTTGAGATTACCTTTTCGAGCATGCTCTGACTAAGTAGCATTCGGGACAGAGTGCTTGTTGAATTGGAATAACAGGCTGCCCCAGTCATCCGACGGGGTTAAGAAAACTGTCTTACTCGGAAAATTTGCCAATTTCGCAACTGACTCAAAGAGAAAAAAAGGAGAGCGTATGAAAACGAAACAGACAGTTGCTACAGTCTGTCACATTAACATTACAGGCCAGGCTACTCCGCCGGAAATCACCGCCATGATTTCAGTCAAGGATATCACGGGTTCGTACACTATTCCATATATCCAGTCCGACCGCGAGCTAAGGGTGAATGTCGATTTTTCAGATCAAGAGACGGTTTCAGCCAATCTGATACTGGAGGGGAAGGAATTCCGGGTAAGCAAGAAGGTGGAAAAGCCTTCTCCTTCCGCTTTTTTCACAACGCTGCCTCCAGGCGAATTCACACTTGATGTCGAATGGCTAAAATCGGACGGATCGAAATTGTCGGAAACTGTTTACAAGGGTATCGGTGTCGGTGCCGTGCTTGCCGCAATCGGTGACAGCCTCACCGAAGGCTATCATGGTGTCGGTTTTATAAAAGAGAGCCTTGACCTGAAAGCTTCTGACTTCCCAGCGGAAGCAGTATCCATGGACGGACGGAATTTCCCTCAGTTTTCTCCGACGACCTTTCAGCATAAACCTACGGTCAACTGTTTTCAGAGCTGGATGACTGCCCTGAACGACAAATTGTCGGAGGAATGGAAAATGCCGGTATTCATCGCCAATGAGGGATGGGGCGGATACACTGCTGCAAATTATCTTGCAATGATGCGCGGAAATTCCGGCGGCTGGAAGGATAGAATGCATCTCCTTCAACCCAATACATGGCTCATCCATCTTGGAGTGAACGATGAAAGGCAGAAGGTCGCGCCTGCGGATTTCGCAAAAAGCATGAGAGGGATTGTCGGAATACTCATCGATGAATACAATGCTGACCCTTCCCAAATATTTCTGGCTTATCCAAGCTATGATTACGCTGCAGGAGCGGAGGCCATACTCCGTTCATACATAGTTGAAATCGACAAGATAATTTCAGACTTGAACCTGAGAAAAGGACCGGATTTCTTTGAAGCCTTTTCGAAGGACAAGGAGAAATGGTACGGCAACGACCCTGTGCATCCGGGCATAGAGGGAATGAACCTCATGGCGGAACTGTGGGCCGCCAAGCTTGCGCCAAATGTTCCGGCACCTAAAAAAGCATGCCTCTTCATGCAGAATATAAAGAACGGTAAAAAACAGACCATAGTCACCTACGGTACAAGCCTGACCGCCGGCGGAGCCTGGGTCGGAGCGCTTCAAAATGCCATGTATGCAAAGTATCCGGGACTCGCCAGGGTGATCAACAGCGGAGAAGGAGCAAAATGGTCAACGTGGGGACTTGAAAACCTCCAGGAACGTGTGTTGTCGAAAAAGCCGGATGCCGTCTTTATTGAGTTTTCTGTAAATGACGCCTATCTTCCGTATAAAATGACTCCCGCTGACTGCAAGGCGAACATTGATACCATGGTCGCACGCATTCTCAAGGAATACCCCGACTGCGAAATCATCCTGATGGTCATGAACCCGATGGTTGACATACACTCGGAGTGTAGGCCTGAACTTGAAAAATTCAATGACATTTACAGAGCAACGGCCAAGGAGAAAGGATTCCTCCTAATTGATCATTATCCGGCATGGCTCAAAATTCTTGAAACTGGCAGGAAGGAGTTTGACAGGCTTGTCCCGGACGGAGCCCATCCGAGTCCTGAAGGATGCAACAGGATCGTAACTCCGAAAATCTTAAAGGAGATTGGAATGTAATACGGAAATTAATGTCTACCCATATCCGGGCATATCAGTGCTGGAGCGATCTTTGGACGCCCCCACCCGACTGAAGATTTATTCCACACGCCTCCGGGAGGATAGTCCTAGGATTCCTCCACGACGGATGGGCTGAAAAAATAGAAATCACCGGCGTGAATAGCATTGCAGGTAAAATACAGATTGCCGGATTAACGCCAAACTATTTCTGATTACCCATAGACATTTGCGGCAATACTTGATATAATTATAAACAAATGGCTACAAAGCCATTATGCTTTATAATCCATTGACCGGAAAAGGGGGATAAAATGAAAACTGACAATCTCAAAGTCGGCAAGGGAAAACCTGTTTTCTTCAACGCCTTCACTCTCATAGAGCTCCTTGTGGTGATAGCGATTATCGCAATACTCGCGGCCATGCTTCTGCCGGCACTGGGCAAGGCGAAGATGGCGGCGAAGTCGTCACAGTGCATTTCGAATCTGCGCCAGCTCGCCCAGTTTTCATCCTTTTATTTGGACGACAACAAGGAATACTTCCTGCCGGCCCGTACCAACAAAACCAACATGGGCGCCAATTTCTGCTCATGGGGTCCATATCTGCTGTCTTTGTATCAGTACAATACCGGAGCCGACTACTACAGCGGCTACAACATTGCAAGAAAAGCCATAAACGCAAACAATACTTTTCTCCGCTGTCCGGAACGCAGGCTCGCGGACGGGTCATATGACGGCGCCTACATTGACGATGTGAATTTTGCCTGGAAAATGAGCACATGGTATAACTACGGCATTAACTATACGAGAATCTCCCCAAGTAATGG
>JBAZRS010000287.1:0-6897 GCA_041662825.1 Victivallales bacterium
TACGCGAGTGCGGAGACGGTCTTGTCGGGATTCGTCTTCATGATCTTTTCCGCAACCCTGTTGACAAAGGTGAACATCAGGTTACTGGAAAAGTCACGCTGCCTGCCGGCGTCTTTCCTTGATCCCAGCAGCTTCTGGCAATTTTCGCAGCGGCAGTGGAATTCATTGTCCTGCGGGACTACTGCGAAATTCGTTTTTCCCCAGGTCTGCGCCCGAGGGCTGTCTCCTTTGATATTCTTGCCCTGGAAGTAGAAGTCCGCCTCCTTCGCGACCTGCTCCGCCATAGCGCCGTTTGTGTAGCACATCTGTTCGGGTTTGCCATCCCCCCACCCCTGTGCGAACCATTCAGGATGTGCTCCGATGAAACTCTTGGAATCCTTGTTCCAGAAATAATCGTAATACGGATATAAGGAATGGTTTGCGGCCATTTTCTCGCCGCCGTGGCGGGAACGCAGCAGATAACGGTAGGCGAGGTTCCTGTAGGCGCGGGAAAACTGGTTCTTGTCCGGAAACTGCTTGAGCAATGCGGGATAGGCAGTTCCGCGCCATTCCTCAAATTCCGGATCGGACGCCTTCCACATCACGTTGGTCAAATCCATTTTATCAGGCTGAGCCGATGCCGGATACACCTCCCGATACCGGAAAAAGGGGCTCCTGCGCACATCCTCTCCGGAAACGGTCAAACTTGCCTGTCTGGGAAATGATGTGCCAAACTCCGTCGGACTGAAATAGCGGACTCCGCAGAAGCGCTCGAGAAAATCGTAGACCGCGTTCAAACTGCCCTTCTCCTCCCAGAAATCGGGTAGGTTGCCCCAGCTGTCCGGTTTTGCAGGATCATAACTCACCTTTGTGCGGACGGCCGCATCCAATCCGGTCAGGATGATTCCGTTCGGAATAAATTTGATTGCGTATTCCTGCTCTTTGAACTGTTCATTTCCAAGTCCTGCCTTTTTAACAGGCTCGCTTTCGCCTACGTAGACGGCAGTTTCCCCGGCTTCGGCTTTCGCCCTGATCGGCAACGCCGCACCCGTGATGGATTTGATCTGGTCCTGCAGCTCCAAAGCTGCGAATTGCGCAGAGCGGGTAGCATCCTCGGCGATCACGATCACCGCCGCAGGTTTGGCATCCTGAACCAGTTTCAGTTCGTTCATTTCAATTGCTGCGCCTGTCATGATCCCCCCTGCCATTGTTCCGCAAAAGACAGATGCCGAAAGATATCTCCCCCATGGCGTTCCGATTCTCATTCTTCTCTCCCTTTTTCATTTTTATGCGCTAACGATAGTTTTTCATTCTAATGCTTCGGCGGATCTATAGTCCCAATCTTTGTCGTGAGCTTTGTCGCGAACTTCGTCGATTCCCTTTCCCCTTTTGCATTCTACTCCGACAAAGCTCAGGACAAAGCTCGCGACAAAGTTTAGCGGAGTCAAACAAAGACTCAATGATTGAAAATAAAACCGGGTTTTCAGAAATTCTTCATCTTAATCATATTGCATATCATGGCAGCTCAGAGCCCGGATGGATTGGGACTTCCGCCAGACATCCATTTATTGGCTTCTGCGTTGATGTTCACACGGGGAAGGGGTGGATAGCCGTAAGTTGCGACATGTCCGTCCAGGAAGGCAATGTTTGACTTCAAGTTATGCCGCATGCCAAGGTAGCCGCCGCCGCCCAGCTCGTTGGGGAAGAATTGAGTACTGTTGAATCCCTCGGCAGTTGCATCTATGAAACCCACCTTGCAGTCAGGACTCTTGAATCTTATGATTTTGTACGGATAAGTTCCCCATGCCCCCTCGCTTCCGTTGGCGGCAAAGGACATCGAATTGTTCCTTCCCAGGGATCCGTAGTTGCCGCTGAAAAAACCCTGCGGCACAACTGGACAGGTGAAGACGGTTCCCTGTCTTACTTTTGGAGGAATGTATCCGCCAAGGCCGAGATACGGAGCAAGACACTCCTCCCAGTAATACGACTTGACATGGGGGACGAGATGTGAATCCCATTCGTCCATATAAAGCTGAAGGGCGGTCCCAAGAGTTTTGAGATTGTTGATGCATCCTGTGCTCTTCGCCATTTCCTTCGCCTTCCCCAGCGCCGGGAGCAGCAGCGCCGCCAGAATAGAGATGATCGCAATAACCACCAGGAGCTCAATAAGGGTAAATCCTTTGATTGCAAATGATTTACCATCCGGATTGCATTCAGCCGTTTGATGCCTCAGGATTAACTTTTCCATCTTTCCCTGCCTTCCTTATTAGTTTCTATCCGCTTATGAATTTTAAAACTGACTGCTGACCGCTCTCCTGAAACTGCCGTTGGTGTTCACGGCTTTAGCGTGTTCTTTTCTTGGCAGTTTCATAATGTGGTACAGGCGTCTCGCCTGTTTTTTATTCTTTTTTAACACAGGCGAGCCGCCTCTGCTACTTTATTCTTCGCCGACACGGCGAACAAAGACACGCTAAAGCTGTGAACTCCAACTAATTTCCAACTGGTCACTTTCCCTTCTCATAATTTCCGCACTTCCCAATCCTGTTATCCTTCAATTTTCCAAATCCGAAACGAATTATGTTCATAAGTAGTTGCGGGATGCTATCCGGCAGCTACTTGCTCGGACATGATTTCCTGAACACAAACTCCGGCTTGACATTCAGTCTTATCTTTTTCCCCTTCTCAATCGCCTCCACGGCTTTCTGGGAAATGAAGTCGGCGCGTATGGAGAGGGATGTCAGATTCAGCGCTTCGGCCCACGGGGTATTGTAGTAGCCGACCAGTGCGACATCTTCAGGGATCCTCAATCTGTGCCTGCTTGCGCATTCCACCATGGGTGCGAGAAGATAATCGGCCAGGGAAACAACGCCGTCGGGCCTCTTGCCGGATGAAAACATCTTTTCAAGTTCATCTTCCGCACCGGGCGCATCCTTGATGCTGACGGCCGCAGGCTCCAGTCCGGCTTCAGCAAGGGCTTTCCGGCACCCCTTCATGAAAAGTTCCGACGTCCAGCCCGGCTTTATCTCGTAGGTCATGATCAGAATCTTCTTCCTGCCGAGCCCGAGCAGATGCCGGACAGCCATATAGCCTCCGGACACATAATCGGAAAGTATGCAGGAGGCGTCGTATTTTTTCTTACCTTCAAAGCGGTTTATGAAAACGAGATGCGTTTCCGGTGAGACATCATCGAGAATATCGTAGGGGACAAGTCCGGTCCCGTCGACAATTACCGCTTTCGGAACATCCTGGATTAATTTCCTTATCTTGGCCTTGGCCTTTATGGAACTGTTCAACTCGTATATGGACGGCATATAATTTTCATGGACAAGCATTTCAGGAAGCACGCTGATGAACTGGGCGTGACTCTCCTGTTTTGTTTCAATTATCGAAATTACGGTTTCCGATATGAGAGTTTTCTGGACTTCGGCAACATAGGTTCCGTCCCCCTGTACTCGTCTCAGAAGATTTCTGGCGACAAGACCGGCCACGGCTTTATTGACGGTCATATGGCTCATGCCGAATTTTTTTGCGAAGTCGCGTTCGGAGGGGATTTTCTGTCCGGTCTTGAACTTCCCCTTTTTAATTGAATCCTCCAGGTGGTCTGAGAACTGCTCGAATTTTGTTATCATCTCTATATTTTTTACTTCATCAATCATGGGAACTCCTAAATTGTATTGGTGTATTATACAATAATTGTTTTTCAATGGCAATAGGGTTCCGGCAGATTGTTTGAAAATTTACAGTGCCGTCGCATGGATTGCCGCTCCAGGCACTCGGTGGTTTTTTAGGAGAATAGAGACAGCTTCCGACAAAGCTCAGGACAAAGCTCGCGACAAAGTTTAGCGGAGTCAAACAAAGACTCCATGATTGAAAATAAATCAGGGTTTCAGAAGTTCTTCATCTTAATCACATTGCATATCTGAAGTTCTCAGAGCCTTCAATTAAAGATAGCGTTTCTTCTTCACTAATCTTTGTCGTGAGCTTTGTCGCGAACTTCGTCGATTCCCTTTCCCCTTTTGCATTCTTTTCCGACAAAGCTCAGGACAAAGCTCACGACAAAGTTTAGCGGAGCCAAACAAAGACTCAGCGATACACTTTGTTTTTTTCCAGATCCCTGGCTCCGAATTCACGGAAATGATCGAAGGCGTTGACTACGGCCTTGAATTTCGGATCCGGAATCTGATTTGGCAGATACTTCTCATTTTTTAGAAAAAGCTGGTTTTCCAGGAAAGTGACTGTGGCTGACTTGCCGATTTTGAACACAGGCGCCTCGGTTGAAAAACAATTGCCCCCGAACACAAGATCGAGCGGACGATCCCCCTCTTGCGTGATGATAGACGGGATCTGATACATGTAGAGGCAGCCGAAACCGGAGATCTGCCCGTAATAGTTTTTTATGAAAATACCGTCGCTCTTGGCCGCACGTTTCGGATCCTTCAGATCCTGCCAGCAGGACTTTGCCTGATGAAAGGTGATGCGCCCCGGCTTGTCGCGCTTGACGTCACCGCCGGTGGCCAATAAGGTGGCAGAGGTCTGCTCGACATAAAAATCTGTCATTATAACAGAATGGTTGTCTCTGATTTCGTGGTCGAAATCGTTTCCGGAACATAGACGGCCCCAGAAACCGAGGAAACCGTTTTCAATGGGTTTTGTACCTTCCACAAGCAGTTTGCCGTCAATGTGCATGTCGCCGTAGATTTCAGCGGCCGAACAGTCGGTCAGCCGGATGCTGCCGTCAAAATGTTTGAGGCGTACGGCATCGTTTTTCTTCAGATCAACCGCTTCCAGGCCGCGCATGTCCGGTTTGCCGACCCGCCATGAACCGCCCACCCATACGCCGTCATAGGTGATTGAACTGCCTTTTCCGGTGGATGTCTGGGATATTTTTGCAACTTTTTCAATTGCGGTTTCAGGTATTTCAATGCGGAACTGTTCCAGCATGATCTTCTGAGGATCACGGACGTCAATCGCCGGCCCCCCGTTGCCGGAATAGTTAATCACGGACGACCAGCCAATTCCGCCAAAAGAATAGTTTTCCCCGCTTATCACCAGGGGTTTTGTAATTTTGTAAGTGCCGAAGGGAAGATAGGCGATGGCGTTGTTCTGATGTTTTTTAGCGGCATCGATGGCGTTTTGAATTGCAACAGTATCATCCGCGCGGCCATCGCCTTTGGCTCCGAAATCGCGACGTGCGTCAAACACTTTGCCTGCAATAGTCGCCTGTTCGCTGAAGAACATGATCGGTTTTTCCGGCAATGATCCGGCCAATGCACCCTTGGGAATTTCGACTACGCGTCCTTTGGGGCCGCCTGCGTCGATGACAGCGTTGGTATCCGGACTTTGGCAGTTGCTGTAAATGATCCCCTGATCCCAGGATTGCGTGTTGGTCAAACGCACTGGCGGAGTCTTGCCTGGCGCTTTTGTGAAGACTGTGTCAATGAGTACCGTCGGCCCCGTGAAACCGAGCTGGATTGCGCCCTGAGCGCTCTTCCACTGCTCGATCCGGCAATCATCAATCATCCAGAGATTGCTGTTGCGACCGTTGCTGAGGGTTTTGATGAATGCTTCCGATCCGGTGGAGTAGGTCCTCCTTACAGAGAAGGAATGTGTGCTGGAAATCATGTCGGCCACACGGCTGCGTTCAAAGTTTGAGCAGCGCACCACATAGTTTCCCTTCTCACAGTAAATGCCGACACCGCAATCCCGGAAAAGGCAGTTTGAGAAGAAATTGTCGTAATCGTTCCAGGACAGGAAGCTGACCCCTTTCTCGCACTTGTCGAAAAACAGGTTGAAAAACAGCATTTCGGCCGAGGCCGTCTTCTGTTCAAAACCTACTCGGATGCCGGAAATTTTAAATCCTAAAAATGCTTCATGCTCATGGCGCACACGGGTTTCGTAAACCGATTCGGAGCGGTGATCCACGCCCACTCCGGCCTTGCTTTTTCCGTCCCAGACAATGCCGATCCAGCGATGCCGTCCGGCGCCGTTGGATTCGAGCATCCGCCCGTTCTCTTCACCGTCCCAGACCAGGCGCGTATCACGGCCGCAGCCGATCACCATGGCCCCCTGCGGGGTTTTGTTGATATGCAATGTCTTGGTGATGCGGTATGTGCCTTTTGACAGGAAAACAACCTTGTTGGTTTTTGAATCGTTGGAAATCTTGTCCAGTGCGGCCTGTAGGGCGTCGGTGTCATCGGCTATGCCGTCACCTTTGGCGGTCGGGGTGATGTCGGTTTTCGGATCCAGCCAGTCGGAACGTTTTTCCCAGTTCAGCGCTGGGAGCTGTTCAGCGAAAAGATTGAAGATCGGTGAAAATATCAGCAGTGAAACAAATATCCAGTTGCGCATGATTTACCCCTTTTATTTTGAGACCCATCAGACGGAATGAAAATTAAAAACATTTTGTAAATTTCATGAGGGATAGTGATACCCGTTAATTAATGGAATTCAAACGACGACAGGAAATTTGATTTTCATTTTGAACACAAGCCGTAATGCGTCAGTAACCACGCCTTCAGGAGGAGCCTCAAAATGGGGCATTACTGAGTAATGTGTGAATGTCGATAAGTTAAGGATCAGTTAAAAGTAGCGCGGGTCTATCTGACCCGCGTCTTTACTTTGGCCTTTTTGCTCTAAGAAACAAATTATTTTTGAAAAAACATTTATTTGCCCCTTGTTTTTTTTCATTTATGAACTAGTTATATAACTAGTTCATAAATAAGGAGATGTGAAAAATGGGCTACAGGACAAAGGTTCAGCTGATCAAGCGCGAGAGCAGCGAGCAGTGGTACGTCAACTTCCCGATGGTGCTGGCGCAGGCGATGGAGTTCGAGAGGGGCGAGGAGGTCGAATGGGTTGTCACGGAGGACGGCACGTTGATCCTGACCCGTCCAAATGCCAGGAACCGTACTGCGCTAA
>JBAZRS010000288.1:0-6887 GCA_041662825.1 Victivallales bacterium
CCCCTTTCCCCATGCGGACAGTTTTCGTTTGAGCATCGGTAGATATTCCGGGCCTAGGCAGAATACGCCGGTTTTCGGGTCTGGAGCGATTCGTCCGCACTCATACTGCAGATTATTCTGGAACGCCATGTTGAAATGCGCCTCAACATCTGCCAGTGATTTGGTCTCACAGAGATCCAGTGCGACTATATTGCCGGGATTTAAGTGGTTGATCATGACTGCACGGTCGGCATGCTGCTTCTGGCTTCCCGGTACGTCATAGGTGCGAACAAGATCCTGGCATTCGGTAAAATGCGGATGCGCAGCAGCTCCCAGCATCTGCGCATCGGGTTTGATCGCCTTCATCAGGTCGTACCAGAGTTTCATATGATGGTGGATGAACCGCTCCTCACCGCGCCAGTCCTGATTGTGTACCGGGAATACCGGGTGGATCTTGTCTGCCATGAAATCGAGTTTCAGTCCGTCTGCATCAAGACATCCCTCTTCGCTGCTGAACCAGTGGCGGATGAGCGGTTTGACATATTCCTTCTGGACTTCAGGATCGGAGTAGTCGACGAGCGGCATGCCGTGACGGCCGAGTACTCCATTGCCGCAGAGCCATTCGCGTTTTGCGCGCATATCCGAATCTTCGTAATAATCATACGGGGCGATCCACAGGATGGCCTTCATGCCCATGCGGTGGATGCGGTCGATCTGGGCACGCAGGGCGGGGAACTTCCCGGGATGCGGCGTCCAGTCGCCCCTGGTCTTCTGCCAGCCGTCGTCAATGATGACAGTGCCGAACGGATACTTTTCCTTTTCGATGATGTTCAGCAGATGGTCGAACATAGCGGAGTCGAACGCCTCCACCGGATTCTTGCCGGTGAATTTATCGCCCGGGAAATTGTAGAAGGCCGCATTACCGCTGAGATATCCCTGATCGTTCCATGTGCAGTAGGCGGGACGCAGCCACCAGTGCGGCGCCTCCCTGAGTGAGCGGCGCGGAATCTCAGAGTCCTCCTCGAGCATTCTCACATAATGGT
This sequence comes from Victivallales bacterium, assembly GCA_041662825.1. Taxonomy (GTDB): domain Bacteria; phylum Verrucomicrobiota; class Lentisphaeria; order Victivallales; family GWF2-50-93; genus GWF2-50-93. Next base: position 1,023 of record JBAZRS010000288.1, read on the forward strand.
CAACACTGTTCCAGATGTCTCCGTTATGGTCCAGCCAGAGATAGAGGCGCGGAGCTTTGGCGGCCGATCCTGCGGAAACCGCAAAACCGTTTTCGCATCCGTAGTTGAAGCGCAGCTTTCCAAGGCGCTGATTTGCCACGGAAAACTCAAGCCCGAATCCCTGAGGGAGATCCCTGGCGGCGAGTCCCATCATTACCGTATCCCTCTGGAAAAACATGACCGATGGGCGGGGCGTGAACTGCCAGTCGTAGGAATAGGTGCTCAGATCGGTGCGCCTGGACCACTGTTCGACAATCTCGCTGTTGAATCCGGGTGAAGCCATATCCTCCGCCTTTTTTCCGCCGAGCAGCATGTTGTGGGTCTCAAACGTGGCTGTATTCCCGTGCCGGTTGCGCCAGTGGTGGACATGGAAGAGATCCAGTCCCGTTCCAGCTTCAAGAATATTCCAGTGCGCCACTTTGAGATCACGCCGCACCTGAACAGATGACGACATCTCGATATGGTCGGGATAGCACAGGAGTTCCACCGTCAACTGACCGTACGAGGCGTCAGTAGCTGTTCCGTATACAGTAATGCGGGTTGCACCCTGTGCCTTCTCTTCGGCCCGGATGTCGGAGACGCGCCATTCGGATGAAACACCGTGGAACTCCGGCCGGTATGCCAGCGGGCTCTTCATCTGGAACAATGTGTGCATCGTCCTCGGGTCGATCAGGGCGAAACGCTCCCTGCCGACCTCCAGCCGGTAATCAAAGAAACTGATTATCGTAATGTCTTTCGCGACTTCGCTCATTAAAACTCTCCTTCTCCTTAAATATTGCCAAGTTACTAAATCGTCTCGAAATAGAATAGAGACCCCAACGGGTTTATCCCGTTGGTGAATAAGATTGGGAGGCTAGAAGGCGATCACCCTAGCCTCCCAATCTTATTCACCACCGACGCAAGGTCGCTGGGGTCTAAATAATTGAGGCAATTTCAAAATTGCCTCTTTTGAGCTGATTTCTTAAGTTGGAGTTCAAGCTTTAGCTTGTGCATCCTATTGAATACTAAGAACAAACTAAAGTTTGAACTCCAACGGAAGACATTGCCATAGCAACATTTTCCTGCATTTTGAAATAAGCTCAATTATGAGACGATTAGTTAAATATCACTCTGTGGGTGCGGATATTCAAATGGATTGCCGGATCCGAAATCCTCCGCTTCAAGGTTTCTGAACAGCCGTACCCGGAGCGCTGAATTTCAGGTCGCCCGGATCTGAAATCATCACCCTGACATAGCTGCTTCCCGAACCGCCATGGCACTTGACCATGATTTGATTGTCACCCTTTTTCAGCATGACCTGAACTGGCAGGGCATATGGCCAGCCATTGAATTGCGCGCCGTCGGCCGCGACCGATCCCTTGTCCCGCGTCGAGGTCACAGGCGTGCCGTTAACCCAGACATTGGCCCAGTAATCGCACTCCACCGCAAGCTGTGCGGAACGCGCAGCGGGACTGACAACGGTTGTGACACCGTAGCAAATCTGGCCGTTCATCACACCCAGACGGCGAGTAAAGCTAATGTTGTCTCGTTTGCGGCTGTTCTCTTCCGGAGTCGGCAGGTGCCAGCGCAACTCGCGTTTGTCCGCGAGTTTGCAGACATTATACAGGTCGACGTTCTTTTCCGGCGGATAAACCGTGGTCAATCCGGTCAGTACTGCGGCACCGGAGCTGTCGCCGGCCGGGCTCCACGGAGTTGGGAAGGGGCCTATAGCCGTCCAATACTGTTCGGTGACAGGTTTCAATTCCGGGATCAAAATCAAGTTCAGCAACGCCAGGCTGCCACCGCCGCTCAGGCGAAACGCCAATTCGGCTGTCGCATCTGCAGCGATGAAACTCTCGCTGGCTGTAGTTGCAAAGGACTTGTTCTTCGGCAGACCGCAGGCGGCACCCAGCGGCTGGCCGTTCAGAGTCAGGTTCAATTCTCCCGCAGCATCGGCGGCAACCGTTGCCTGCAGCCGGTAAACGCCAAGTCCCGGCAGCGGCAGCTTGAGGCGTAATTCGGCACCCTTTGCCAGCAGGATTTTCTGACCCTGTGCGGAAGGATCGAACAAATCGGCGTTCGCCAGTTCGGCTGGAGTTGAGGGATTGATGGAAGAGACGAGGGCTTCGGCCTTGATTTCGCCGATCGTCTCATAAATTCCAGTGCCCTGTGACAATGTCGGGCAAATCTCGCCTGCCGGAGTTAGGCAGAAATAACGGCTGACACCGTTGACGATGCAGTCCACCGCAAGCGGCGCTTTCACAAGCAGTGGCTGCGGACCGTCACCCTTGACAGTTACAATTCTGCCGTCTGGAGAAACATCAACCTGCCAGGTCTTCGGCAGTTCCGGGGTGACAAGCGCTGCCAGTTTCCCGGCAGGTGCGGCCGTCAAGCTGCCGTTAACTGTAACTTTTGCTGCGCCCAATAAATCGCAGTCGGCCTTTGCTCCGCCTGGAGCGCGCAGACTGAAAGAACCGCTTCCGGCCGTGACTTGGACGGGTTTCGTGGCGTTAGCCAGCAGCACCTGGCCGCGGCAACGCAGACGCGTGCCGTTAATCAAGGCGTAACCCAGCAGTTTGCCGGAAGCGTCATAGGAAACACAGGCAGCCAGAGCGTCGGTTTCCAGTTCCCCGGTCACCGCTTCGCCGTCAACAGAGCCGCCCAGCAGGTCAACGCCGCCGGCGGATTTGACAGTTGCCGCCTGATTCAATTTGTCACCCGCGAAATTCACGGTCCGCTGATCTGCGGCGTAATGGGGGACCATCAGCACCAGATAGCGGCCCGCCTCGGCGTTGAGTTTGGCATGCAGGAGCGGTTGACCTGTGCCCTTGAAGTTCGGCTCTACGCTGAGAGCAGGGGAAGTCGGGCCCAGGAATATCCCGTCCAGGACCGATTTGGGATGTTCCATGAACTGCCAGTCGCCTCCGCCTTCCTTCACATCGGAGGCGGTCAGGACAATGCAGTCCTTGTTTTCTGCGGGGACAAGGCTGCCGGGTTCCCATTTTGGATCGCTGGAAAATACCGCCAGCGCCACCCGTCCGCCGCTCTGCCAGCGGATCTCAAACTTGAGCTTGCCGTCCGGGCCGACTGCGATTTCCTCTTTCTTGTCCGGTTTAATTTGCAGCCAGGTCCAGCCGGCGCGGAAATTGCCCAGGCCGAAATAGGAAGTGTTGTACGGGGCGGCCTTGCCGTTGACCGCAAAGGTGTTGGAGGACCAGCATGGAGGGCCGGGCTCCCCGCGCACCAGCGCCCATCCGCGGTAAGTTCCGGGATCAACTTTTTCCCTCTCCAGCGTGGTTACAGCACCCTTGGTCATGGAACGCATGAACTTGCCTCCGAAACGCTCGGTAATCTGGAACTTTGCCCCGTCCACAGTGATGTTGTTGTTCCGCTCGCTGCGACCCAGCCAGTCGTATTCATGTTTCCGCGAATCCTTTTGAATCTGGTCCGTCAAAAGCACCAGCGCTCCGGTGGCGCCGCGGATGAAGAGGGCGCGCCGGTCGGCATGTTGGACAGGGTTGTACAGCTTCCAGCGGACCACGTCGCCCAGGGAGCCGGAGAGGACGCGGCTGTAGGCAAGCTTCTGGTCAATGTCTATCACGTCGGTGTAGGTGCCGGTCTCAACTGAGCGGATATACGACTCGACCGCAGATTCGCCGGTGGATTGCGCCATGCCGTCGATATGGACGAGGTTGTGTGCGTCGCTTGCATAAGGGTTCATGCCCCCTGTGCCGTTGCCGCTGTCGGCGAAGAAAGATGCACCGTGCGATGCCAGGCAGAAAGTGCCGTGGTCGGCGTGGGAGTGACCCTTTCCGATGAAGTTTGTGTTGACTGAGAAGTGCGTGTTCTCCGGTCCCCAGCCGTCCCGGCAGAAAACCATGCCACGCATGGAAAACCAGCGGGAGAGAGGCAGTTTCAGTTCTGCCGGACTTGCCGGTTTCACAGGCGGGATTCCGTGAATCAGGGCCAGTTTCGCTTCAGGACGCATGGGGTAAGGCGCGGGTGCGCTACAGTTCATGAACATGTAATCGGCCAGGCCGTCGTACTCCTGGGCCAGGAAGGTGGGCAGGAAAGTGCCCACACCCATCTGTCCCGCCGATTTGTTATAGGAGTTGGCTTCGCCGCCCCATGGCAGCAGTTCATACGAAACCCAGAGTGGAACTTGCGACAGATGGGTGCCCGCAAGCAGATCCACGCCGCGCCGGCGCATGGCGAGCACCAGGTGCGGCAGTGTGTGCGTACCATAGCCTCCCACACCGTAATTCATGCCTTCGTACATTGCGCCGTCCGGGGTGATGCCATCGGTGAGATAGGCGCGTGTGCATTTTACCGCCAGGGGCAGGATCTCGGGGTTGAACTTGGTCTCGCCCTCGATGGAAAGCGCGGTGATGCCCAGGTGCCCGGTGCAGATCGGCGTCCAGTTGGTGGTGTCGCGCCCTGAGAAATGCCCGCGCAGCAGATACCAGGCGCTGTCGAACGTTTTACGGGTGGGCTCTCCCAGCATCCTGCCCAGGAGCAGGCGCGCCTGCGCCCGGTCCGCTTCGCTCATGTAATTGTACAGCCAGTCGTAAGCCAGTGCGTAATACATGCAACCCCAGGATTCAACCGGCTTGGCCGCCTCTTCGGCCGAATAGGCCGAGAGCCAGATCTGCATGAGCTTGACCGCCGCGTCTATGTCCTTCTGATCCTCGCCCACCAGGGCGACGAAAGCGGCGTTCATGCAACGTGTGGCGTGAGAGCTCAGGCCGTCCCGTTTGCTGTCCTCTTTTTGCTTGGCCACCCATTCAGGCGAGTTTTTCGCCAACTCCGCAAGGACTTCGCCGCTGTTGCCGAATGCTCCGCCGCGGACTTCCCTCCAGCATTCTGCACCGACCGGATCCTTGATCCGTTCGCGGATGGCGGGCAGATCGGCGGCGGTAAAGAGCACACGCGGATGCTGTCCCGCCGGCAACGCGGGCTTTCCTATGTCAACTCCGGCGGCCGGTGATGCCGGAACAGGCGCTCCTGCGCCGACGGATGTCAAGCCCATCAGTCCGGCGCAGAGCAGGACGCCCAGCCTCCCGAATGAGTAGCGCAAAGTTTTTCCTGTCATGCAGTTTATCTCCAGTTGTTTTTTCATTTAACGTTAAGGAATTTCAAAGTCTATGAATATCCAATTTTTAGAACTTCATCTTCTGCGAATTGCGAAATTCGCACTTGGCCTGTCCACCGTAGCCTTGGCGAAGGCGGAAGTGCGGCAATTCATTGCCGCCTTTAATGACGGAATTTATTCCGTCCCATCTAAACTCCGCGAAATAAATTTCGCGAAACAAGGCGGTAACAAGTTCCCGCACTCCAAGGAGCGTTGCCACGCTCGTAAATCAAAAATACATTCCAACATTTCCGAACTCACGTCCTCTGTTTTTCCTTGCCCATTCGAAGTTGAATGTTCGATGTTCAGTGTTCGATGTTCAAATTATTAAAGTTGCGGCGCTTTGGCCGCCTAATTTATTTCGCGTCCTTTCCGATCACGAGATCTCCCGGGTCGCTGATGTAGCAGGTGAACCAGTTGGCCACTGTACCGCCGTGTGATTTGACCATCAGGACATTCCGGCCTTTCTTCAGATGGGCTTTGGCGGGAAGCGGACGCCAGCCGTTGAACTGGCAGCCGTCGTCGGCGACAAGTTCAGGTTTCCTGCCCGTCTTCAGCTGCTCGCCGTTGAGCCAGGCGTTCGCCCACCAGTCGCAGCCGATCAGTATTTCGGCGTCGCGCTCATCCGGCGAGTTTATGAATGTGACCGCGTGGCAGACACCCCTGTCCTGGACTTTTGCCCTGTAGAGGTAGCTCAGACCCGCATTTTCGTTCAT
>JBAZRS010000289.1:0-6847 GCA_041662825.1 Victivallales bacterium
TTGGATTTGAAACCTGTTATCAACTGCGCCCAGATATGCAGGCTCCAGGAGGAAGTGAGGAAAGTCGATATAGAAAAATCCGTCGCAGCCTACATGATAAGGATAATACGCGCAACCAGGAAAGATCCGCGAATAAAGCTCGGTGCAAGTCCGAGGGCCCTTCTCACGCTTTCACGCTGCTCTCAGGCAAAAGCCTTCCTCAACGGGAGGAATTACGTCATGCCCGACGACGTGAAGGCGCTTGCCGTCACTGTCCTTGCACACCGGATTGTACTTGAAAACAAGGCGCAGTATTCCGGAATAAGGAAACAGTCTGTAATTATGGAGATTGTAAATCAGATTGAAGCGCCGGTCTGAGAAATACGGTGCCGGACCATTCAATTAATCTGCTGAATCAGGCTCTTTGCCTGCTCTGTCCAGAAATCTCCGGCATTGGGTGAAGAATCCATCGATTTCGCAGCGGCAAGGGCCCTGTCCTTTTTGCCGACCGCCAGGAATATCCTTGCGGCGGAAAAGGAGGCCTCATTCCTGATGGAGACCGGAAATTTAATGTCTGCCCCCACTTTGGAGAAAGCCTCGGCGGCCTCTTCCTTCTTGTTCGAAAGCTCAAGCAGATATCCTTCGTCCAGCTTTGCCTGCCAGTATGTCTCAGGAGTATTTGAAACCGGAGTTATTTCCCTGCACATTTTAATGGCTTCATCATATTTTTTCTCGCCGGCGAGGAGTTTCGCCATTTTAAGCCTTGCGAAGTTCGCGGCGGGATTGGCGGGATTGGCGGAGATAGCCTTCTGAAGTTCCTGTACGGTTTTAGCATTTGTCAGCGCAAGGGAAGCCTCAAGCTCCTTCTTCCCGCTGAAGGAGGAGAAAACCATGTAAAGGGCGAAAAGGATAAGTACGGCAACGGAAACATTCAATATTTTCGGCCAGTGACTTACGAAAAATTCCTCGAACTGGGTGATCTCATCATATGTCTCTTCAATGAGGTTGTCTTTGTCAATCTTCTTCGACATTATAATTCTCCGTGTTCATGTTATATGTACGAGTGAGGCCCTTAAATTAATTCAGAAGTATTTTAAATCAAACCAGCTGAGGCAAATATTCGAGAGGATTGCATATTTCGATACGGAATATAAATCACATGTATCCGCCGGACACGTAATTCTCCAGATATCGGATTTTGGCGGATTCTTCGTCATGAAGGCTTTTCAGCACATCGCCTATTGAAATTATCCCGGCAAGCTTTCCGTTGTTCATTATCGGAAGATGGCGGATTTTTTTCTGCGTCATGGCTTTCATCACCTGGGTGATCTCGTCATCGGGAAGACATATGGCAACTTCCTTTGTCATAATGTCTTTCACCTTTATCCTGCTGTTCGAACATGCGGCGACATTTCTGAGGACATCCCTTTCCGTGATTATCCCCTTTATGGCTGAAGTGCCGTCAGTCACAACCAGGGAACCTACGTTGTGTTCACAAAGCATGGATACGGCATCGGAGAGAGTCGCGTCCGGACAAATGCAGTGGACTTTGCCGCCCTTTTCCTTTAAGATCTCGTACACTTTCATTGTTCTGCCCTCCCTGGTAAAATTAACGTTCTATCCCTTCCATTCGATATCCCCTTTTTTGGCCTGCATCCCTTTTTCCACCCTGGTGACAATCTCACTAATCTTAATGATGAAATGATCTTCTTCGGTGATCCGCTTCTCCATCATCTTCAGGATCTTGTGCGTGGAGTCCATCTGCCGGCTCAGTTTCGCCAGGGTGATTAAAATGACTATGAAATTGATTACAACCGCACCCAGCATGAAAGAACTTAAAATCACCATATCATCCCCCTGTTGTTGCTATTTCAGTCTTCAGTTGGCGGTAATGGGATCAGTCTGATTCCGGATCGAGCGTTGATGGCCTGAAAGCTGAAACCCTATGTTTCAGGTTTATGATTGTGAGAGAATTATTGGCGGCAAGGGAATCACCCGCCGCCTTGCCGCCGAATAATATGGACGGATTGGAAAAGTACGGCGCTTCCAGCGGATAAGAAGCGTTTCCATACGCCATCACAGTATGATATCCCTTCCCGTTTTTCCCAACCCACTGCCAGCCTGCGGAATACGGGAAATACCCGGGATTTTTTTCCGCCGGCGACCGTAAATGTCCGCATCCGATATTGTGTCCGCATTCATGGGCGAGCGTATACGAATTCGCAAGCTGTTTGACTCTGCACATGTTGAACCCGAAGGCAGGATAACCGCAGTACAGCCAGCCGAGCCCCCCGATGTCATCACATGCGGTCACAAGCGTGACAATATCAGCTCCGTATTTATTGCGCAGAGATAGGACAAGCTCACTGAAAGTGACATTTTTCAGATCGGAGGAGGAACTGCCTCCAGACTCACCTGCGGCAACATAGTTAATCTCCTGCGAATGCACGATTCTGAGCCTTGCGCCCGTCATGCTGTTTGCGAGGACGTTGTTCGCCCTTGCAACTGCAATCGCAATCATGTTCTCAATCGGCCCCTGATAATTGCCTGCGGCCCATTTCCTGGCCGCAGGAGTATATACAACCAGCAGATCCACCAAGGCATCGGCGGAGCCGGAATCGGCGGGGGCGGAAAAATCATCAGGGATTTGATAATCCGCATTGTCAAGCTGGCTGGCGCCTTTGAAATTAATCATTGTATGTGAAACGCCGTCATTTTCATTTCTAACTACGTCCAGCTTTTTCGTGTCGTGCTCAAAAACAGAATAGTCCAGCCCGTTATCCGACCCGGTTGAAAAAATCCTGTCCTCGGAAGGCAGATCGACAAATGCGCTCGTCTTGCCTGATGCCGTAGACATGTAAAGATATCCCTTCTCATCACCGACATCTATGGTTCCGATGACAACCTTCGCGCCATTTGCATCGGAATGGATGCGGTTAATCTTGGCGTCGCAGACTACATCATCAAAGAGATTCAGCCTTAACGTCTCACCCTCCGCCAGATTGTCAATGCCGTCCCTGTTCAACTGCGCCGTCCTCACCCTGGTCGCTGATTCGCTGGAACACGAGGAAGCCCCCGGATTATTCAAAAAGAGGTCAATGCTCGTTGCGGCCGATGACGCCGCAGATTCTTCGGGCATTCCCCGGACTGTCTGAATCCCGCCCGAAGTTGTTTCAGCGGTTGATGCGGCATTGACTGCAAGCTCTTCAGGCGTCCGGCTTCCCGGCTTATCAAAGTTGTAAATGAAAATAATGGATAAGAAGAGAAGCAGGGCAAGGGCTGGAATCTGATATTTAGGGATTTTTGTTTTCATAGCTTCCATTCCAAATGCTTACGCACGGTCATGAATCCTGGTATCATCCAACATCTTGTTTTAATATACATGGGGGAAAGCGTATTTCCAAGAATCTTGACTTATGCGCCAATTATATCAGCTCTTCAATTCGTTTAGCTTGCGGTGGAGGGTTCTTCTGCTTATTCCGAGCTTACCTGCGGCCTTTGTCACATTTCCACCGCACTCGTCAAGGGCTTTCTGGATAAGCATCTTCTCGGCTTTCCCGATGTTGAGAGAGTTTGCCGGAAGTGCGGGCCTGGCGCCTTCGGGCGAAATCATTTCACGGATGTGAACAGGAACATTGTGGAGATCAAGCACCTTGGTCCTGCTTAAAACCACCATTCGCTCCACGCAGTTGCGAAGTTCGCGGATGTTGCCCGGCCATCCATATCTGCAGAGGAGATTAAGCGCCTCCTCGGATATGCTCATCACCTCCTTGCTGTTCTCCTTTGAGAATTCATCAAGGAAATGCTTTACAAGTATCGGGATGTCCTCCTGTCTTTCACGGAGCGGCGGCAGATTGATCGCGACTACGAAGAGGCGGAAATAAAGATCCTCCCTGAACTTCCCATCGCCCACCATCGCCTTCAGATCCCTGTTTGTCGCAGTTATGACCCTCGTATCGGTGACGACTGACTGGGTTCCCCCGACCCTTTCGAAAGAACGCGTCTCAAGGGCCCTGAGTATTTTCACCTGTACAGTCTGGTCTATTTCACCTATCTCATCCAGGAAAAGAGTTCCTCCGTCCGCCAGTTCAAAACGGCCCTTCTTCTGCTCTGTCGCGCCTGTGAAAGAGCCTTTCTCGTGCCCGAAGAGCTCGCTTTCCAGAAGCGTCGGAGGAAGCGCGGCGCAGTGCACTGCGACAAAGGAGCCGCGCCTGCCGCTCAGCGCATGGATAGAATGGGCGATCATCTCCTTGCCTGTTCCGCTTTCACCGGTTATCATGACCGTTGTACGGGCCGGCGCAACCTGTTTCACGGTTTCAAATACTTCATGCATGCACGCCGATTTGCCGATGATGTCATCAAGTTCATAACTCCGGTTGAGCCTGCGCTTCAGCTCCAGGTTCTCCTCGGTGAGCTTCTTGTTTTCAACAGCCCTTTTTATGGTCAGCTCCAACTGATCAAGGTTCAGCGGCTTCTGAACGAAATCAAAGGCTCCCGCCCTGGTGGCTTCGATTGCCGCAGGAATAGAGCCGTACGCCGTCATGATTATGCATATCGGCCGGGGCTTTTTGACAAGCGATTCACGGAGGATTTCCATCCCGTCGGCGCCGGGCATCTTCAGATCGGTCAGGACAATGTCGAAATTGTTCTTCTTCATGACGTTTATCCCCCTGAACCCGTCTTCCGCGATAGTCACATCGTAGTCCTGACGCAGTAGGCGGCTGAGCCCGTCCCGCGTGGAACGTTCATCATCTATCACAAGAATGCTGTATCTTCTGTTGTTCTTACTCATTTTATTATCTTTGTTCTATAGTTTTAAGTGTTAAGTTTTAGGTTTTAAGTTAAGTCTCGCATTCCCGAACTGACAACTGACAACTGACAACTGACAACTGACAACTGACAACTGACAACTGATTACTGATTACTTCCCCCGGTCACCGGCCACTGGCTGCCGGCTGCCGGCGCCGGAAGCATTCTGATTCTTCTTGTCGCCAGAGGGAATTTGATTTTAAACACTGTGCCTTTTCCGGGCTCGCTTTCGACGGTCAGCTCCGCACCGTGCTCCCTTATGATCCTTTCGACAACCATAAGCCCGAGACCGTTTCCGCCTTGTTTCGTAGTATAATAGGGTTCAAAGATCCTTCCGATGTCCACGGCGCTTATGCCTTTCCCCATGTCGCTGAAACTGACCTCGATCCTGTTCTCGTCGAAAGAACAGGCGATGTGAATGGTTCCGCCGTCGGGCATGGACTGCACCGCATTTTTCATTATATTGTAGAAAGCCTGCTTCAGCTGGTTTTCATCGCCCTGTATCCTGGGGCAGGAATCCGGCCACAAGCATTCGACCTTTACGTTGCGGTCCTCTATTTCGTACTGCATGAAATTGAGGGTTTCGATTATGATCTGCTTCAGGTCTACACCTGCCGACATTTTGGGTGCGGTCGGCCTGACAGCCTGCAGGAACTGGGAGATTATCATGTCCAGCCTCTTGACCTCGCGTTCGGCGACCGACAGGAGTTCCAACGCCTCATCATCCTTCTTCCGGCTTTTGTTCAGCTTCCTCCCGAGAAGCTGGAGATGGATGTGGAGGCTGTTTATCGGATTGCCTATCTCGTGGGCGACACCGGCGGCAAGAAGCGATATCAGCTGGTTCTTCTCCGATTCAAACGTCTTCAACGTATTCATCCTGGATTCCGTCACATCATGAAGGATTATTATCGCCGTCTCCTTGTCGCTCTCATGCGGCACGACATAGAAAAGAAGATTCCTCCTCACGGGATACAGGACTTCGATCTCCCTCCTGGATATCTTATACCATTCATCCTCATCCCTCGACATGATGCCTTTCCAGTTCACATCCTTGAGGAACCTGGAAATACGCTGCTCCTCAATATTCTCGGGAATGCCGAGCATTTCCACCCCGGCCTTGTTCGCATAACGGATTTTCAACTCCTTGTCAATTACTATTATCCCTTCATGGATGGTGTTGAATACCGTCTGAAAAAAACCTTTCTCCCTTATCTGGCGCAGCACATAGGTCTGAACGTTGTCCTTGTCGTGCGGCGGCAGGCGTTCAATTATCCGTTCGAAATATTTACCCTTGGACATATCAAGCTTTCTCCATAAATAAAAATGGCGGCACTGTCACACCATGGATGATTGGATTAATGGATCGCTGGATGCTTGCGTTAAAGAAAGCATTCTTTATTTTTCTGGTTTAACCTCAGTCATCCAACAATCCAGCCATCCGCTCCCCGTGAAATGGCGACACAATGTCGCTAAAATGATAATTAAAAAAAGGATGGCATCATTCCAACACCATCCCCGCAGTTAATATATTATCAGGAAGTTCATATGCAATCCGACTTATCCTGTTATCCTGTCAAAAGAATTCCAAGGACGTTGAATCAATTTCATTTCTCGGAAGAAACGGTATTCCGGTATTTCTCCGTCCACATTGAGTTCATTTCGCCGCGCGGGATCATGCGCAGGATTTTAAGCGGAGACATGCCGCTGATCCAGGTGAGTTCTACGCCTTCGCGCAATTCACGGTCGCGGTACAGTCCAAGACGCTGTTCGCTGACGATATCGTCAATGAAGAATTCCCCGTCCGGAACCCCTGGCAACTTTTGGCGGTATACGCCGGGAACGTCCTGATACATGATCGCATAGTGGCGGTTGAGTTTCTCATGCTGGCCTTCCAGGGTCAGGGGAACAGGGTTGTCACGGCGGGTATTCGCCACCGCAGCCCAATCGGCGACTTTCTGCATGAACCCGGCCATTTTCGTGTAATCCGGAGTCCCCCACAGGACCAACACTTCACCCTTGCCGAATTTGTGAAGGGACAGTGCGGTGCCGCCGTCAGGGA
>JBAZRS010000290.1:0-6839 GCA_041662825.1 Victivallales bacterium
GCATCTTGAAATGCTTGATGAACGCGGGGCAGAAGCATTCCTTCTGCTTGATTTCCATAGTGTCAAAAACACATCCGTCGCTGTCAAATCCGATGAAAAACTCGTTCTTCTTCGGCAGATTCTTCAACTGTGCAACATAATCCATTTGTTATCTCCTTCATTAATCACCTCTAAGCAACAAAGAAACAAAGATCAATATCTTTATAACTTTGTTTCTTTGCGGTGAAATTATTTTTTCTTCCTGTCGGCTTCCGGGACGTAGGTCGGGAGCTTCTTGTCGGCGAATACCGGCTTCAGCCTTGCGAAACGCTGGCGGCCGTTGATCACGGGAACGCTCGCCCAGTCTTCTCCGATAAGCGGTCTTGCGTAGGCGACAAACTCGTCCGTCACATCGCTCTTGTCTTTCGTTATCCATGCCGCGGGGAAAGTCCTTTCGGAATTCGCGACTATGTCGAGAGGGACCTTATCGTATTTCACCGAGTAAATCATTCCCGGTTCTCTGAGTATTGTCGACATGAATCCGCCTTTGCCTTCGATACCGAGCATGACGGCCTTCTGTCCGACGCGGTATGCCTCGTCAAGGTCAACTGTTGACGCGTAGATCGCGGTGTCGCGCTGATCGGTTCCGAAAGTCTGTCCGCGGGCGCTGCCCTTCGCCTTTATGCCGTTCGCGTTCAGGTAGTTTACAAGCGCCTGCTGGACGGTGGTTTGACTCGCCCCGAACTGCGCATGTCCGAAACTGTCCTTTGTGAAGCCGAGATCACCGACATCGCAGCCTTCGCTGACGACTACGACGGCCCTGCCGCGTTTCACAAGCATGGCGTTGATCTTGTCCGCCATCTCCTCCATCTTCATTCCGCCCTCGGCGAGGAAGATCAGCAGGGGCATTTCACGTTTCGGATCTGCGAGCCTCGCAGCGGCGGGGATGTAGCCGATTTTCCTGCCCATCGCCTGAAGCACAAGGACGGGATCCGCGGGATATGAACCGCGGTTCTCCTCCTCGGAATTCTGGACGATGCAGCTCCAGTATTTCGCAACCGAGCCGTAGCCGGGAGTGTGGTCGATCACCTTGAATTCGCTGTCTCCGACATCGTTGTCGATGGTCTTCGGCACTCCGATTCCGAGCAGGTCGAGACCGCGCTCGTTTGCGAGTTTCGCAACCTTGTTCGCTGTGTCCATGGAATCGTTTCCGCCGTTGTAGAGGAAATACCCGATATTGTGGGCCCTGAGGACATCCACGACACGGTCGAAGTCCTCCTTCTGGTTTGACTTGATCTTGTAACGGCATGTGCCGATCGCACCGGCGGCCGGTGTGTTTCTCAGGAGAGAGATCTCGTCTTCATCTTGGGCCGAGAGATCGAGGAGCTCCTCTTTCAGGACGCCTTCGATGCCGTGCCAGCCTGCATAGATCTTGCCGATCTTGTCGGGAAAACATTTTGCCGCCTCCACTACGCCGCGGAGAGAGCTGTTGATCACCGGCGAAGGACCGCCGGACTGCGCTATTAACAGGTTCTTTTTCATTTTAAATCCTTTTCTAATTGTTTACCTCTAAGAAGCAAAGAAACAAAGAACCATATCTTTATAACTTTGTTTCTTAGAGGTTAAAAATTCTTCAGACTCCCGAGTACGCCGAAAACGCTCCGTCTATCGGAATGACGGTGCCATTTACAAAAGAGGAGCCTTTCTCGTCGACAAGAAAGAGCAGGGCGCCTATAAGCTCCTCGGGTTTTCCGAAACGGCCCATCGGTGTCATGCCGAGGATCTTTTCAGCCCTCGGAGTGAACGAGCCGTCTGGTTTGGTAAGAAGGGCGCGGTTCTGGTCGGTGAGGAAGAATCCGGGGGCGATCGCGTTGACCCTTATGTTGACTTTCGCCATGTGGACGGCAAGCCACTGCGTGAAATTGCTGACGGCAGCCTTCGCGCCGCTGTAAGCCGGGATCTTTGTCAGCGGACAGAACGCGCTCATGGACGAAATGTTTATGATCACGCCGTTCCCGCTTTCAGCCATTTTCCTGGAGAAGACCTGTGTCGGGAGGAGCGTACCGATGAAGTTCAGGTTGAACACGAATTTTATTCCTTCGGGATCAAGGTCGAAGAAACTCACGAAATCCTTTGTGCCGACTTTTGCGATGTCCTCCTTTGTCAGGAACTCATTGCTGGTCGTTCCCTTGGGGTGGTTTCCGCCGGCGCCGTTGATGAGGATGCTGCAGGGGCCGAGTTTCTCGCAGACAGTCTTTTCGGCCTGCTTCAGGCTTTCGATTTCGAGGACGTTTGCGGCGACGCCGATTGCTTTTCCGCCTTTGTCATTGATGGATTTCGCGACCTTGTCGGCGGCATCCTGCCTGAGATCCAGGATTGCGACTTTCGCACCGCATTCGGCGAGGGCTTCGGCCATAGCGCTGCAGAGGATTCCGCCGCCGCCAGTTACGACCGCAACTTTGTTTTTCAGATCAACTTTGAACGGTACCATGATTTCTCTCCTTATATTTAAATATTTAAAACAACCACAGAGGACACAGAGGGGGTTTTCTCAGTGAACTCCAAACTCTTATTGGAACGCCAGCACCTTGCTGGCATCTATATTTAATTAGGCGGCTATGAGCCGCAACTTAGCAGTTTGCGTTCTCCGAACGCAAGAAACGAATTGGTCTTTTGCGCTCGGAGATCGCAAGCTACTTGCAACTTTGAAATCCCTTAACGTTCAATTAGGCCGGCAAGTTGCCGGCGTTCCATGTATAGAATTACAATTCATCCTGAAAATCCTGTAATCCTGTCTTAAGATCCTTAAACTATTATCAATTCCTTCTTTTTCATTTTTATTGACTTTAAAATATACTCATCAGGCTTCATGTCTGTTATTATTTTTGTTATCTCGTCCAGTTTTGCGAAGTTCGCAAAGGCGGGCCTTAAAAATTTTGTATGGTCGGCGAGGACGATTATTTCCGGAGCGCATCCGAGCATCTTCTGTTTGGTTTCCGCTTCGACGGTGTTTTCGCTGGAGAACCCCAGTTTCGGGTCAAAACCTGAACAGCCGAGGAAAGCCTTGTCAACGCGGATTGTCTCAAGCGCCTTGCACGTTCGCGGTCCTACGAGCGCGCCGCTTGCCTTCCTGAGGGTTCCGCCAATGAGTTCGACGACAATTCCGTCTTCGGACAGCAGTTCGTTCGCGACCGCCAGATTGTTTGTGACCACTCGGAGTTCCCGTCCATGAAGCTCCTTTGCCAGGGCGAGGATCGTGGAACCGGCATCGAGGAGGATGTTCTCGCCGTCCTTTATCATGGAAGCTGCGAATTTCGCAATCCTGCGCTTTTCCTCCTGCTGCTGTGAAACGCGTTTGAGATGAGAGACGACCTGCTGCGGATTTTCGGCAGGCACCGCGCCCCCGTATCTCCGGAGAAGGCGGCCCTGCTTCTCAAGTTCCGTAAGATCCTTTCGAATCGTAACTTCGCTGACGCCGAGGCGCTCGCTGAGTTCTCCGACCGTAATCTTCTTCTCCTTGAGGAGTATGTCTAAAATGCGCTCAAAACGTTTGTCCATTGCAAAGAGTCCTTTTTGCTTACGAAGCGAAACCATAATGCTTTCGTTTCAGAAGTCAACAGGCGGTGAATAATAAATTATGGAAAAAACGGAGTGTGCCGGAGCGAAAATGTCAATGAAGGGGCAGGTGCAGTATGTAGACCAGTGACGGAGCCTTATCTTCTCCTGATGAAATTCGGATTCTTCTTTACAATGTCGTCGAGATTGTCGGAGTATACTAGAAGGTAGCGCATGTCGAAGGCCGCCTTCGGGTCAGAGGGTACGTTCGGGCTGTATGTCCACATCGGGCGGTCGCAGGTGAAGGCAAGCAGTTTCCCGTCCCTTACTTCAGCGGTGTCCCTGTACGGATTGCCGTAGAGGACGGCCAGTCCGACCCTTTCGCTTTCGCTGTATGTGAACATTTTCATCTTCTTGAAATTCTTGGGAAACGGCAGCGTGGAAACTATGACTCCGCAGCCTTCATGTTTTGACAGCAGTAGATCGAAATCGACGCTTGAGACATTTCCTGAATATTGGAGATAGCCGTTTTTCTTGTCGCGTTCCGTTCCGAGGGTCGCAGTCGCCAGTATCTTCACGCCGGTGCCGAGGCCCTTTTTCAGGGAGGCGATTCTGACATCATTGAGGTTTTTGTCGATCTCATCGGTTCCGCTTACTATAATCACGCCGATTCCCGGATAACTTTCGGAGATGAACTTCCCCAGTATGAAAGCCCTGGCGGTTTCAAATTCGGACACGTGGAAATCCCTGATTATTTTCTTCTTGCCTATTATTCCCGCGTCATAAAGCATGAATGCGGCGGAACCCATGATCACGAAGAGGAAGAAGAACGAGGACAGACGGGATTTCCATGAGTGACCGCCCCTCCTGGAAATCAGGATCATGGCGGTGAGCGAAAGCGCCGTCACGCATAAGGCTGCTATAAATCCTGCGGACATGTGAAACTCCCGGTCAAATTAGGCGGCTGGAAGCCGCAACTTTAGTAATCAGTAATCAGTAATCAGCAGGAAAATCCATTGACTGATCATTTGAAATTCCTATACCTTAAATTAGAATAAAAGCATCAGTATGGCTGGGTGTAAAGGAAAAATCCAATGGCATCATTCCCATGTTTTCATCGCATCCGTGAAATAAGTCATATTGCTTGAATTGAAGGAACGTACGATGTCACAGTGACCGTCGAGGAAGAGCATTGGCACCCGTTCGTTTTCGTGGTTGGGATCAGGAGTCATGAACTGGTTGACATTCTGTGTGTAATTGTCCTGGTCGCAGTCCTCCGGAATGAAGAGGCTGTTCGAGGATTCCTCCACCAATATGAAAGAGGACGGGCTCTTGGCCTTGTCGAGTTCGACTCTTTTCCAGGAGGCGAAGCCCCCGTTTTTGAGGTAGACTTCACGGCAGTTCAGGGAGTACGAGAACTCGCGTCTTTTTTCCACGGGGCAGCGGTAGATTTTAGGGTCGCCGGAAGTGGTGGAAATAAGATTCATCCAGCCGGTGGCTTCGCCCCAGTGAGGGGCATTCACCGCATACGGGAAAACGCCTGCGTTATCGATCTCATATGATGTCAGCTGCAGGTTTATCTGGCGGATGTTGTTCATGCAGGACGATTCCTGGGCCTTGCTTTTTGCGCCCTTGAGCGCGGGCAGAAGCATTCCGGCCAGGATTGCGATGATCGCAATTACCACAAGCAGCTCAATCAAAGTGAATTTACTGGATCTGGACATAATGAGATTCCCTTTTTTATCTGGTGGGAATTTAAATTTCAATATTGCCGGGAAGATAGCCGGAGATGGAGCATAAATCAAGAGGTGATCATGCAATAGGTTCCCTTTTATAATGGTGAAGACATTCAGGCCGCTCGCAAGCGGTCAGGTCTCTTTGCAGTTCCGCTTTTCACAATTTGTCAAGGAAATTCCGTACAGCCGAGACGCACGCCAATTTCTCGCCATTGTTCGTGTAGGTGCCATACTTGTGGTTCACAATCATTTTTTCAGCATACATCAATTCGCAAAAGAGATCCAGCTGTTCCAATGAATCTGCATATTGCTTGAGATAGGGCTTTCCCTGGCGCCCGTATTTGTTTTCTTTGCCGGCATTCTTCAGCGTATGATACAGCGAGTGCAGGACATGATAGGAGCCTGTGCATTCCGTTGCATAGCACATCAGCTCGTAATAGTCCTTGACGGCCTTCAGCTGCTTCTGCGGATCCCATACGTAGTCTTTGCCCATAAACACGCGGCAGGCAGGCGGCGACTCCCGCTTCCGCACCTTTAAAATCGCCTCCTGCAACTTTTGGCATGCCTTCCGATAATACTCAAGCGAATTCAGCATGCCGGTACCGGAGTTATGCTCCTGCTCCTGAAAATTTCCGTCATGGTAGACATATCCCAGCGCGGCATAAGGCGTCACTTCGTTAAGGTCCTCAGGTTGCGCAATGAATTTTCCTGCATCGGGCAAAGGCGGAACATGGGTGCCCCAGAACCATCCGAGGTACTGGGTCAAATAGGAAGCGGAGGGAAATGTGAATGCATTGGACGTTATGCGGTCACCTCGTTCTATAAGCTTCCACGCCTCGAGCACTTCATCACCGGCGAATTCGAAAAACTCACGGGCAAACTTGCCTGAAAGCCTCTCCGCATCAAGGTGCGGATCGAGGATCGCCTCGCGGCAGACCAGGGAGTTCAGGAAAAAATCGGAGGCAAAAAACCTGCCGCGGACATCGAAGAATCCGTCCGCCTTCAAATCGGCCCAGCGGCGGACTTTTGCGACGACCCCAAACGGATAATCGGATATGAAATGATCACGGCACACGCGAAGATTCTCAAAGCGGTGGAACGCTTCCCTCCCGATAAGCATTTGGCCGGATTTCCATGTAACCCGGCGTGCTTCGCGGATTGCTTCGTGCGATTGCCGTTCATAGGTTGCCGGATCGGTGCATCCCGCCATGCACAGCCCCACATCCTGTGGCATCGCCGCCTGCCGGATCAACATCTGCCACACGCCGAACTTGTTTCGCTCCCAATCAAACGCCGTATTGAAAATCTTTATGCCCGGTCGTGCTTTTTCCATGACATCCGACAGGAACCTTGAGAGACGGTCGCGCTGATCGAGCTTGCTGAGCCCTCGGCACCTGGGGCACAATTCCGGATCGCAGAACTCTCCGTCCGCATCAGTCGTCAAATAATGGAAAGAATCAATTTCCGGAAACTCCGTGAAGAAATTCGCAATGACCTCGCGGTAGAATTCCCGGACTTTTGGATGGCTGAAGCAGAGCACGCTGTCATGGCCGGGATGCGGTACCGGCC
>JBAZRS010000291.1:0-1284 GCA_041662825.1 Victivallales bacterium
TTCCTTTCGGGCGGGAAAAAACATTCGTTTTACGGAGTTGACGGCGCGCCTTTCGATTACTTGAACATCATGTTTAGCGGTGAGATTCCCCCGTCTCTTTTTGGCAAGGTCCTGACAATCAACAGGAAATGTTTTGAACTGGCGACCAAATTAAAACAGGAAAGCATCCTGGACCAACCCTACAGGTGTGAGGTCATAGCCTCCTGCCTGACTGAATTTATAGCATATCTCCTCCGCAAAGTTGAGCTTTCGGTTCCGCACAGCCTGTCAGAACATGCAAATTATAAGCAACACCAGTCCGAAGTTGTGAACCGGGCCCTTAAAGTGATAGCGAGTGAATACTCAAAACCGCTAAGCATGAAAATGTTATGCAAGTCGGCCGGCATTGGCGAATCCCGATTAAGACAGCTTCTAAAAATCGAGACGGGAGGAAATTTCAGAACGCTCCTGCACAAGCAGAGGATTGCCGTGGCGGAGCATCTGCTACGCGAAGGGAATTATTCACTTGAGGAAATATCAAATGCCGTCGGATATAGTTACCCGTCATTCTTCTTCAAGGTATTCAAACGGATTATGGGAATACCTCCTGGAGCTTACGCCACCAGCCTTGGCGAGCCGACGGATAAGGTTTGAAAAAAGCGAAGGTCTCCTGCACAGCTCACAGCTATCAGTTCACTGCTCACAGCTACGCATTTGCCTCGGACAGGTTTTTATTGAGTGTCGTAGAGAATCCGCGTTCGATGCGGCAGAGCATCTGCACTGCCCCGATCAGCAGAAAGTCAGTTGCAATGTTCGCAGCCGTAAAGATGACAGTACCCAATTCCATGTTCAATTTTACAGTCACAACAACCTGAACAAACCACAGGCCCAGCACCAGAAGGAACTTGCCCGCGACAAAGATGAATACGCCATGATGGGGGATGCCGTTTTCAAGAGGTTCGCCGTTAAGGGACCGCTCCATGTCGCGGCGAATGTTCTTTTCAACTATCCTCCAGTAAATCCAAGCTATTACTGACATCGGGAAAAGCAGCCATGCGTGCCATTCGAACGCAAACATGGCGTGCTTGTAATACATCCAGCACATCAGGGCTGGAATTCCCAGCACGGAGACGGCCATAATCGCGTTGAACAATCTAAAAGAGATGTTTAGCCAGCGCACCTGTGGCCCGACCGTGGATACGACCGGCACCTCCTCGAATCCTTTTGAATCCCATGTGGCAGGCGGGCGATAATCTGAGTCCCCGCCCAGTCTATACCATTCACGATATGCATAGATGATAACGA
>JBAZRS010000291.1:1294-6829 GCA_041662825.1 Victivallales bacterium
GATATGCAAAGTCCGAGCCATCGAAAAAATATTTGACAACATCGATATACAGACCTGCGGCAATGCCTGCAAACATATGGAAAACTGATCTGAGCATGGATTGCGCTGAACAGAATTGCCCAAATCTGGATTTCGGGAATAATCTATAGTACAAGGGCATGCCGCTGGCTATTGAAATCGCCCCTGTCAAAGCCGTGATTACACCTACTCCCAAAGTCAACCAGAAAAAATATTCCCCGGGCAGTGAGATGAAAACCCATTTCCAGTTCATGAAATTTCCAACTATTCCAAAAACCGCAATATAAACAGCCACCCTCAACGGATGCCAGCGATCAACATAAATCGAGGCCAGATACATCGCAAGAAGCGATGCAATTGCAGTAATCGCCGTCAACTTGCCTATCTGCGCCAATGTCAAGTCCATGTTTTTATAAAAAAACACGTTGAAAGCATTAATGGAGTTAGTCACGGACGTGAATGAGGCGAAGAGGAACACAAGCCAATAGATTTTATGGGTAAAGGATTCCCTGAAAAAGGAAACGGTTTCCTTGATTTTACTCTTTCTCTTTGCTGTTTTGTCTTCCAACGGCGGATACTTCCCCTCCTTTACCATGAAGCACATCATGCCGAATCCGAAGAAATAAAGAACTGCCGCGCCAAGGAAAATCTCACGCATGTGGGATTCGGCATACTGGAATATGAAATAGTTGTACGATGCCGCCGCCAGGATGCCGACGATCCGGAACGCCCCCGTGAATCTGGCCAAAAACTGCGGAGGAACCACATCATTGAAAAGATAGGAAAACACCGAGCTGACAAACATGTTGAAAAACTGGAACATTGCAATGAATACGGCTATCAGCAGAATCGTAATAGTCGCGGGGGCATATTGCTGTAAAAACACGGAATGCCCCTGCAGAAATCCGGAAATGTCATCACCCCAGCCGATGAGCGCCAATGTCGCACAGAGAAAAGGCATGGTCCATAAAATGAATGGGATACGCCGCCCCCAGCGACTGCGGTAACGGTCGCTCTTAAAGCTGACATAGGGGCAGACCGTCATGTTCAAAATACTTGGTACAGTCGTCATCACCGCACCTATCAGCCAATTTGCGCATCCAAGACTTTTCAGCTTCAAGGGCAGCACGCTCGGCACGACATGTTCCATCAGCGTAAAACAGAAATCACCCCAGAGAAGCCATGCGAACATCGCAAGCAACCCCATTTTGGTATAGGTCAATGTTCCGCATTGATAAGTCTTACGGTCGCCGGCAATGCCGACAACTGGGGGGACAACAGGCGGGACAAATGGAGTATTTGTCATTTGCCATCCTTTTTTATTTGCCGGGGAAACTGGTTCATCTTGTGTTTTCGATGAGTTCCAGAGTCAGTGGTCTGTATATCGGATCGTCATTGCCGGAGCGGTCTGCGCGCCGGATCCATGCAAAGACTTCCGCCGCCCCGCATCCGCAGGCGGTTCCCCATCTCTGCGCCAAAACCCGGTGTCCGAATTCGGGCAGACGGGTGTTCGGCATCTGGCATCTGTGCAATCCTATCAGCTCCATCTTGCGGTCAACGTAGGCGGTGTAATCTATAAAAGTCTCCCATTTGCAGTTGAGTTCTCCAAAATTGGTATGGCATTCCCTCCAATGGAGAAGAGCGCCTTTGAATCCCGATTCAACGGCCTTCCAGTAGCTGTTTGTCACCAGGAGCGATGTTGTAAAGTGTTCAACATTCACCTGCGCGGCAGGATGCGTGAATACGCACTCAGGATTCTTCTCCAGTATCAGGTCTGCAAGGCGTTTGACGCTCTGCGGATCCTCGTACGCAGTCAATATTGAAGGAACATCAGGGGATACCCCGTCAGGCAGGGCGCAACCGTACCTTAGCTTCGCGGTCTTTTCACCGTCCCAGTAGTGACGCTGGGGGTGATCCAGATGAATGGGAATTGTCCCCAACGCCTTGGCTGCGGCATCACATTCCCTTTTGCGGCGCGCCATCATCGGAACCGGCGTCTCCATCGTCGTCTTTTTACTTCCATCCTTCAGCAGTTCGCTTACAGTTCCCGACATGTTGTTGGTGGACATTACATAGACCAACTCATATCCGGCGTCGCGATATTTCAACAATGTCCCCCCTGCCTGAAGTTCAATATCATCGGCGTGAGCTCCAACTACCATTATGCTTGAATTCATAAGTCAACCTTTCAAATTGAATTCCCGTTGACAACCTTACTTCCCGTGAAAATAAACATCAATACTCCATTCAGCAATTATAATGGTCTAACACCCATTATAAATCAATTTGCCTGTCTGCCGTCCGGAAGACGGCGATGCAACAGCCCAGCCATCAGGTGAACATCGGCCGAATTTTACCCTGATAATAGTAATGTCCGGACGCGTACTGCCCGGATTTTTCCAGAACCTTGTCGAATTCCCGCTTCATGTCGGGCTTCAAATCACTGACGGAGAATGACTGCCCCTTGTTGTCTAGCTCGTCTGGGTCATCTTTGAGATTGTAATACTCAAATTCATCATCCCCGTCCCGGTTGATGTAACAGTTGATTTTCACATCGCCCTGCTTGAGCATGAAACGCTGGCCGCACATGGCATTTTCAGAAATGATAATGCGATCCGGATTGACTGCATCCCGGTCGGAAAAATATGGCAGAAGGCTCATCGCATCGGATTCATATGTGTCGGCATAGATCAGTTTTCCACCGGCATCGCGCAATCTGGGCATGGAAAGGTCGCAATACTCCAGAATAGTCGGAAAAATATCTATCTGTCCCACATTTTCCCTGACCCTCTTTCCCTTTGGAATTCCGGGTCCGGACAAAATCAGGGGAACTTTGGCACTGCAGTCGTAAAAAAAGCCCTTTTGCTGCAGATGATGGTCGCAGAGATGGTCTCCATGGTCGGAAGTCAGTATGATCAACGTATCATCGAAGATGTTCAACTCTTCCAGTTTTCGGATGATGCGTCCGATCTGCTCATCGAGAAGGGTGACACATCCGAAATATTGCGCCCTATGCTTTAAAGCGCGCTCCTTGTCCAACTGATCCCAGATATCATACCAGCATCGCAACTGTGAAGGAAACTTGCCAATCTCCGGTTCGTTCCGGATTGGAGGCGGAAGGTCTTCAGCCCGGTACATCGAGAAGTAAGGTTCAGGCGGAATGCATGGAGAATGCGGGCGCAAATATGATACGTTCATCAGAAATGGCTCATTCCCCTCATCATGGCATTCCCGCCTGCTGGCAATCAAGTCAAGTTCATGCAGTGCCCTGTCGGTGAAATAAACCGGTTCATAGTATTCGAGTGGTAAATGGGTCGGTTCGGTGGGATACGCTTTGTTAAGATAATTCGAACCGGTCGCCTTTCCGGGCAGAGGTTTCTTTGCGAGTTCCCGTTTCTTTAAAAACTCAACATAATCTTCCTCGATTATCATCTTCTGAAATCCGGCGGATTTCCGTACCGGGAAAAAATGCGTTTTCCCGATCAAGGTCGTATAATAACAATTGGCGGCCAATTTGGCGGGGAAGGTGTCCATGTGATCCGGCCAGTTCTGGTCATTGTAGTAAACGCCATGATCATAAGAGTTGACACCGGTCATGATTGACGCCCGCGCCGGAACACATACAGGATTGGAGCAATAGGCGTTTTCAAATACCGTTCCGTTTTCCGCCAATCTATCAATATTAGGCGTCCTGACGGGGAACTTTTTCATAAATCCCAAGGCGTCATAACGCAGTTGATCCATCATGATGAGCAAGATGTTTTTCATCAGCCGTCAGAACCTCTCCTTAGTTTGGACGAAATATTCAAATATGCGGAACTGTGATTTTTCCGACATATAATCTTACAAGCGGCAAGAGTTACAGTCAATGTTTTATTCAATATTATTATTGCTCTATTCAATTATAAAGAGGGTGCGTGTTTGGTTTCTCAGTCGCGGCGATAAGGAGCCGTAAAGAAACAACATGGAAGTTGAAATACTCTAACAGGCCATTATTAATGCTGAATAGCGTATTGCATAGAATTAGCTGTTGTTGTATAATCAAAATCAGACTGAGGGCAAGTGTTTTTAATTGATAAAAAAAGGCGAAAAAAATGAGTGAAAGAAAAAGATATGTCATAGTAGGGACAGGTGTAAGGGCATACCTGTACATCAAGGCTTTGGTTGGCAAGTTCAAGGATGTCGGGGAACTTGCGGGTTTTTGCGATGTGAACCAGACCAGGATGAACTTCCACAACCAGTACATTCAGGAAGAGGATGGACATCCGCCGGTGCCGACCTACAAGGCCGAAGACTTCGACCGCATGGTGCATGAAACGCGTGCAGACATTGTCATTGTCTGCACAATTGACAGGGTGCATCACAGATATATCATACGCGCCATGGAGCTTGGCTGCGACGTCATCAGCGAGAAGCCGATGACCGTGGATGCGGAGAAATGCCAGATGATCATGGACACCGTGAAGAGAACCGGCAAAAAACTCGCCATAACATTCAACTACCGCTATGCTCCGCGAAATTCAAAGGTCAAGGAATTTATCAAGTCCGGAGCCGTCGGGGAGATTCTGAGCATGCACTTCGAATGGCTCCTGGACACCGAACACGGTGCGGACTATTTTCGCCGCTGGCATCGGGACAAGCGCAACAGCGGCGGGCTGATGGTGCACAAGTCCACGCATCATTTCGACCTGGTCAACTGGTGGCTCGCCAGTTCGCCAAAAACTGTTTTCGCGATGGGGGATCTGCGCTTCTACGGCAAAGAGAATGCCGAGAAACGCGGAGTCAGGGAATTCTATTCCCGCGCACGCGGCTCTGAAGTGGCCGACAAGGATCCGTTCGCCTTGAAGGTCACGGAAAAGGATATTGGCCTAAACGGGCTGTACTACAATGCGGAACACGAAGATCATTATTACCGGGATCAGAGCGTGTTTGGAGAAGGAATCTCCAGCGAGGACAACGTCGGGGTAATGGTCAAATACCACAACCAGACGGTCATGACATATTCGCTCAATGCGCATTGCCCGTGGGAAGGATACCGTGTGATGTTCAACGGAACCGGGGGGCGTCTGGAATTCAATGTGGTTGAACGTCCGTACGTAAAAAAGAATCTTCAGGAGTTCAACACGGTTGGCATGCGGGAGTTGGATATGCCTAAGGATAAAATGATTCCGGTAATCATTTTTCAGCCGCACTGGGGAAAACCACAGGTCGTTGAGTTTGAACAAGGGAATCTCGGAGGACACGGGGGAGCCGACCCGAAAATGCTTGAAGACATATTCTGCGGGACTGGAAACGATCCGCTTGGCCGCGCCGCAGGATACATTGACGGAGTCAAATCAATTCTGACCGGTATCGCCGCCAACCAATCCATGAGGACCGGACTTCCAGTGGAAGTTGACGGCCTTGTGGAATTCTGACTCAAATCCGAATTTATCCCGATAAAAAACAACTGGCGTATCCACTTGACTCAACCGCAAAAACGATAACTACTTGCCCTGTAGCCTGGGACAACGAATT
>JBAZRS010000292.1:0-6815 GCA_041662825.1 Victivallales bacterium
AACTCTTGAACAATCGAATATCGAACATTCGAATGACGATTTACGAAGTAAAGATAATCTGAACGTATAGTGGAATGGATTTTTGATTTACGAGCGTGACAACGCTCCATGGAGTGCGGTAACTCGTTACCGCCTTGTTTCGCGAAATTTATTTCGCGGCGTTTAGACAGGACGGAATAAATTCCATCGTTAAAGGCGGCAATAAATTGCCGCACTCCATGTGCGAATTTCACAATTCGCAGGAGAGGAAGTTCGAAAATTGAATGGTGCATATCCATAAACTTTAAAATTCCTTAATGTTAAATTTTCCTTTAGGAGACGGATATCATGAAATTTGAGCCTTCATTGCATCTACCTGTATTCTGCGAAGTCGACGTTCTGGTTGTAGGCGCAAGTTCCGCCGCCGTGGCGGCGGCGCTGGAGGTCAGGAGACGAGGCCGCACTGCAATGGTTATCAGCGATCTGAGTTATTTCGGTGAGGAGTCGGCGGGAACACTTAATCTCTGGCCCGACCATCTTGATAAGACTGATACGCTAGTGAATGCCATGTTTTCAGGCAAAAACAGCTTTCCGTCCCTGCCCTGTCACGTGAAACGCACTTTGGAATCGGCACTTCTCCGGGCGTCTGTGAGATTTCTTTATCTGGCCCGTCCCGTCGCAATTCTCAGGGGCGAAGACGGCAGGCTGGCCGGGGTCATCGTGGCGGCACGCACTTCATTATTTGTCATACGCTGTTCTGCAATTGTGGATGCCACCCGTTACGGGACGCTTGCCCGCCTTGCCGGAACCGCATTGAAAAAACGGGACGGAATCCCGCAGACGCTTTCGTGGGTTGTCCTTTCTGACGGCGTTCCTGCGGGTTGGGAAGATCATGCCGATGAGTTGCGTCCTCCGTTCCGGCAGAGGCTCAAGGACGGGGAGGTCACGCACGGGGCGTACCGCCTGAAGGTCAGCTGTTCAGCCCTTGGCGACGACTCGTTTGCCCGCGAGCACCTCATCCGGGCTTCTATGTTTGCATCAAACGTATTGGTTACCGCCGACATCATTCCCGACATCCCTTCCGAGATCTGCAGCAGCTCGGTATCTCTTTCAGACAATCCCGGGAATTTGTATGATAGCTCATTTGCCGCCTCTGATAATATTTTTCTGCTGAACGGACTGCTGCCTCTGACTTCGCAAGGTGTCTCGTTGCTGGAACGCAGCGATGTTCAGGTTTCGCTTGGATACCGCGTCGGTGCGCTGTCCGCCGGATCATTGGGCACAAGGAAAAGACAGGATTGCGGGACTTTCAATGTTTTCACCGGCGGCGGAATTGAAGGCGAGTTCCGCTTCGCGCCCGCCTTTTTGCGCCGTCATAACGGGATGATGGACATCTCACCTATGAGTTTTCCGCTTCTGGGGCGCTACGATGTAGTTGTTGCCGGTGGCGGAACTGGCGGTGCGTCTGCCGGAATATCCGCCGCACGGGCCGGAGCCAAAACCGTGGTTCTTGATATACAGCATAAACTGGGAGGCGTCGGCACTGCCGGGATTATCAGCGCATATTGGTTTGGAAACAGGGTGGGATTCACCTCGGAACTTGACAATGAGGTCATGCGCCTTGACCAGGAAAGCCTTGCCAATGGAGGCAGGATATGGAGGCCTGAAATAAAGGCCGGAGTTCTGCAGAAAATGCTGGGGGCCGCCGGCGGAACCGCATGGATGGGAAGTTACGCCTTCGGTGTCCGCCTCTCACGGGACAAGGTTGACGGTGTACTTGTGTCCACCCCGTTCGGCTGCGGTCTTCTTGAGGCTGGAGCTGTCGTAGACTCAACCGGGAATGCCGATATCGCCGCCGCCGCGGGCGCACCGTGCCGGGTAATGGGCGCCGAACACCTTGCCACACAGGGCGCCGGACTTTCACCGCGTCCGCATCCCGGAATACGCTGCTTCAATTCCGATTACACGTTCACGGACGAGACTGACCCCGAAGGTGTCACCGCCGCGTTCGTGCGGGCGCGGGCGAAATTTCCGGATTCCTTTGACACGACCCCGATTGTAAATTCCCGCGAGCGCCGCCAGATAATCGGCGACTATGAGGTTTCACCCCTGGACATTCTGGCAAAAAGAACATTCCCGGACACTGTATTCACCGCCTGCAGCAACTTCGACACCCACGGCTTCATCGTGCATCCGGTATTCATGGTTGCCGAACCGGATCACCATTCCCTCAATGCACATGTGCCGTTCCGCTGCATGCTTCCGCAGGGGATTGAAGGCGTAATCGTCACCGGACTGGGCATGAGTGCGCACCGTGACGCCCTGCCTGTCCTGCGCATGCAGGCGGATGTGCAGAACCAGGGATTCGCAGCCGGACTTGCAGCCGCCTGGAGTTCAAAAGGTTCAGTACGGCTTCGCGACCTGGATATCCGGGCACTCCAGCGACAACTGGCGGAGCTAGGCATTCTCGCCGCCGATGTGCCGGAACATGTAGATTCATTCCCTCTGGGGTTGAATGCGATCAGCGAGGCGGCAGCAGCCGATTTGAAAACCGCCATGAATGCCGCAATCCTCTTCACGTATCCCGTCCAAAGCAGCCCGATGCTGATAAAAATCCTTAATGACGGCACGGACAAACGGCGAATCGACGCCGCATTGATTTTAGGCTTGACAGGATTCCGCGAAGCGGCAGCCCTGCTGGCGGACACCGTGTGCGGCAGCGACTGGGACGAGGGCTGGAATTACCGCGGGATGGGGCAGTTCGGCGCAAGCATGAGCAAACTGGATGTGCAGATCCTGGCTCTGGCGCGCACCCGTGAACCCGTTGCAACAGGAGTGCTAGAAGCTAAAATCCGGAAACTGGACGGCAATGCCAGTTTCTCGCACTGCCGTGTCGCGGCGCTTGCCTCCATGCTTCTGCGCAACAGCGGTATTGCCGCCGCCATCCATGATCTCCTGTGCAAGCCTGGAATGCAGGGACACGCGCAGACTGACCTGTTCCAGATTGTCGAGCAGGCCAACAGCGACCCGGTCGAAACCGAGGCCCGCAACTCCTCACTGCGGGAACTCTATTTGGCGCGCGGCCTCTATCTCGCAGGCGACTGCAACGGCTTAGGACGCGCCATCCTGGAAAAATACACCTGTGACTTGCGCGGCCACTATGCGCGCCACGCCAGGGCCGTCCTAGAACAATCTGCGACAGAAAACCTGTCTTTGGACATAGCTTAACAAATGTGCTCTTTTCCACAATTCTATTTTTTGAAGGGGAATATTAAAATGAGGATCTTACACGTAATCATCCTGATTGCATCAGCCATGATGTCTGTTCATGCGGATTCGGCAATTCAGAACGCCACGCCCAACGCGAATGAACTGAAGATTCTACCGTTGGATGCGAATATCAAAGGCGAACCTCCTGCATCCGGCTTGCGCTACTGGTCCGAGCCTTTTGAAAGACTGCCGCTGACAGGATGCTACGTGTCCATTGTCACACACCCCTCCAAAGACGGCCGCATGTTTGAAATATGGCAGAATGCGCTTGACAATGGGGGATACAATATCGTCTTCAGGCGGGGAACGTCTCTCAAAACAATGGGTGACAGGCAGTCTGCATGTGAATGCAAACTGATAGATGATGTCCCGGATCCGAAAGAGCCTTCACGCCTTGCGCCGAAGCGTTCCTATACCAGGACTGCAATGACTTTCGACGATAAGGAGGGATATGTCATGGCCGCCTGCGTCTGCCCTGATTACCTGCCGGGTTCCGTTTCCCTCTTCCCGGCCCTGCTCGTTTCAAAGACCGGAGCGCCGGGAAGCTTCAAGTATCTGGGCAAGCTCAAGGGAGAGCCGGCCGCTGAAGCCGCAAAACGGCTGATCTGGTCGGACGGCGGAACGCTTCTGCGTCTCGGCGACGGACGCTGGCGCTATTATCTCAACGGATTCGGCCAGACACTGGCCGCCCTGGAAAGCGAAACCCTTGAAGGACCGTGGAAATTCATCAGGGGCAATGGCGGGGAGATACGGGAACTCGTCCCCGACTTTCCAATGAAATACGGATGTTTTCCGACAGTCCTGCGGGTTTCCAGCGACAACTGGCACCTCTGGGTGACCGACAAATGGCCGCCGCAGTCAATATGGCATTACTGGTCGGGTGATGGATTGAAGTGGCGCAAATACGGCATTCAGCCTGAAATCACCCGCGCCGCATTCGGAAACCACGGCATAAAATGCCTGCGCCCGTTTCTCGATCCGGACAGCGGCAGGATTGTCGGACTGCTTTCAGTGTGGGGGACGGAAGACGGCGGGGAACAGGGATGGATACTGCACCAATCGTCAATGCCTGCGGGCGCTCCACCCGAGATCACGGCGGATAAATGACAGGACAATGGAAATTTCTAAAAATTTGCCCATAATTTTGAATTTTTCCGTGCAGGGTATTGCAATTCACATGCCAATTAGTATATAATTGACGCATATAACATGTAAGAAAAGGAACCATCATGAAAAGTCTGTTAAAAAAGAAAATCCATACATACGCTTTCACACTTATCGAACTCCTGGTTGTAATAGCCATAATCGCAATTTTGGCGGCAATGCTGCTGCCTGCCCTTAAAAATGCGAAAGAATCTGCGAAAAGAATGGTATGCACCAGCAACCTCAAACAGATTGGCCTGGCGGTAGGCAGCTATACTGTAGACTTTGACGGGTTTACTGTTTGCGTCTCTTATGCTAGATACACCCCGACTGTCCTGCCCAATACCTGGTTGATCACAGGCAGCACCCAATTGTGGTATCTGGTGATGCCTGGCTATCTGAAAGGATTTACAACTAACACCCTCAAGGAGAATCCGGTGACCACCTGCCCGGTATTCTTTCCGGAGATTCCAGTCCAGAGAAACTGGGGCGCCGCCCCGGCCAACGCCGTGTATCAGGGCGGCGGCACTTATTCCTACAACAGCCATTTTGATCAGTCGATAACAATGGGCAGCTCTACTACCAGGATGAAGAAACTTGACATGGTAAAGCGCGTCTCGGCACGCGCCATGTACACCGAAGGCTGGCATAGCCAGTTGAGAGTCAATTCATCCATCGCCGGCATGACCGGAAACGGCATCTGGTGGGGACACAGTAAATCTGCCAACTTCATGTTCGGCGACGGACATGTCGAGAGTTTTACTGAGGTTGGCTTCCCGATTGCGAACGCCTGGCCGGCACAGGCGTACGGAGCCGACACCACACTTCCCTCCCCGTGGTGAAAAAATGACAGAGAACATGCTTGATTTTCCGGGAGTTGTCGGCGACGGCAAAAATGATGATGCGCCAGGACTGCAGGCCTTGCTGGACAGGAAAACCGCAAGTGTATATCTGCCCCCTCCGCCAGTCTGTTATCTGATTGGTTCCACATTACGCATCCATTCCGGTCAATCGCTCATACTGGACAGGCATACTGTCGTCAGGCTCGCCGATCAGGCAAACCGGGAGATGCTGACAAACAGCGACCATGAGAACGGCAATCGCGGGATCACGGTGATCGGCGGAATCTGGGACGGAAACAACGCCAACCAGACACGGATGGACCTATATGCGAAAAAATGGACTCCTGAAAACTATATCGGCGTCGCACTGCAGTTCTGCAATGTGAATGATCTGTCAGTCCGCAGCCTTACCCTGAAGGATCCAGAGTCTTTCGGCATGCAGCTTGGCAAAATCCGCCAGTTCACAATTGACGACATCACCTATGACTACAATATGTTCCGGAGGAACATGGACGGAGTACACCTGAACGGCCTATGTTCCCAGGGACGGATAACCAATTTAAAAGGCACCACCAATGACGACCTTGTGGCGCTGAATGCCGATGATGCAGGCGGCTGCGAAATGACCCGGGGCTCAATCACTGATATCGTAGTTGATTCTATTTTCTGTGAAGACGGCTGGACGGCGGTCCGCCTCTTGTCGCACGGTTCACCAATCCGAAGGATCAAACTTGCGAACATTTTCGGGACTTACCGCTACAATGTTGTTTCATTTACCAATCATAAGGTCCATCCCGGTGAAGCAAGCACGTTTGAAGACATATCCATTGACGGCGTGTTCTGCTCAAAATCCCTGAAGGGAATTGTTCATCAGCCCGGCCCCCTCTGGTCCGGTCTGGCACAGATATGGATTGACGCTCCTGCCCTTGTCTCCAAACTCACCGTCCGCAACTACCACAGGACTGAGTCGCTGCTGCCCAGTGATGACATCTATATAGAAAGCGGCGCAAAGGTGGAGAACCTCGTGTTGGACGACATATCACTCGTAAACCGGAGCAAATCTCCGGTCAATCTGTTTCACAACAAGGGGACGGTGGATTCACTGTCACTCATCAATGTGAGCGCGAAATCCGGAGGAGAAGCCTCCGGCGGCTGCATTGTAAAGAATGCCGGGACAATCTCACGACTGCATCAGAACAATGTCGCTGCATCCGGTTTCGACGCCGGTATTTAGGAAAAGCCCCTGGCGGGCTGGACAGCGGATAATCATTAAAATTAGGCGGCTGGAAGCCGCAACTTTAATAATTTGAACATCGAACATTGAATCCGCCGCGGCGGAAACTTCCAACTTCGAATGTATTCAATTTTAATTCGACGTTCGATGTTCAGTGTTGAATGTTGGATGTTCAACACTTTGAAATTCTTATACCTTGAATTAGGCGGCCACCCCAGTCATCCGACGGGGCAAGAAGGCCGCAACTCTTGAACAATCGAATATCGAACATTCGAATGACGATTTACGAAGTAAAGATAATCTGAACGTATAGTGGAATGGATTTTTGATTTACGAGCGTGACAACG
>JBAZRS010000293.1:0-6812 GCA_041662825.1 Victivallales bacterium
GCAGGAAGTGCCGCGACTGGCATATCCCCGCTATCTCGACAATTTCGACAATGCCGGCCTCGGAATCTGGTGGATGCCCACCACCAAGACCGCAGAACAGATGGAATGGATGAAGAATTTCCCGGCGGTAGCCAATCTTCACGGGCAGAGCTTGGAAATGACCCCCGCACCCAACGTATACGACATTTCAGGTCCTGACAACGCAATCGCACAGTTGCGGAAGATTGGAAAGACCTACCGTCACATGCTCTGGACCGGAAGCGGCAACGTTTCCTGGCTCAACTGGCTTAATCTGCCCGGCAGGCAGGCGGAAGTCCTCGCGCCCGGTTTTACAGGCAGGCGTTTTTTCGAGGCCGGCGGTTACCAGACCACGCAAATCGTCTCGCCGCTGATCAACAACTTGATCAAGGATTCCATGCTTCAGATGATGAAAAAACGCGTCAACGATCCCAATCTGCTGGCATGGATGGAGCCGCACGGCGAATTCTTCATGGCGGAACCCGCTTCAAATCCCCCGAACTACCAGACTCGTTTCCCCGCTTATCTGCAGCAGGAGAAGAAATACGACCTCGGCACTGTTTCGGAGTCTTACACCGGCAAGCGCGACACTTACCGTTCCTGGCAGGAGGTGCCGTTTCCCGACGCCTCCTATTTTGCCGGACGCCGGAACAGTTTCATCGATCTAGATGACCTTGAATGGAGCTGGCAGCCTGGTCCCCTCACCGAGGGGACACAGGACGGATGGTTCAAGCCCGACTTCAATTCAAGCACCTGGTACCGGGCCAGACGCGACAATCCGCACCTCTTGGATTTCACCAGTGAGAAAAATCGGGCGTTTCCGCTTTGGACCCGCTTCCATCACGATATTCCGGCGGAATTCCTGAAGGCCAACCAGGGCCGCAAACTTTATCTGCATGTCATGCCTTTTACCGAACATGAAGGGCGGGCGATCAGCGCCTGGATAAACGGCAAGAACGTCGGTCAGAACGTGTTCGATCCTAAAAGCTGGAAAAACTTCCATTCTGAGTTCGACATAACCGGTGCCTTGCACCCCGGGGACAATCAGTTCGCCATTTTCAGTGCAGGCGGCAAAATCACATACCGGGTGTTCATCAGCCCCTATTCCGGCGAGAGCTTCCCGTTTGCCGACAACCAGTTGAACCGCCGCTATCTCGACTGGAGAGAATATATCGTCTGGGAAAAACTGCAGACCCTGCGGCAATACCTGCAGGCGATGCGCGCCGTAGATCCGAACCGCCCTATCAAGGTGATGACCCCGCACCTGTTCCAGTCCGAGGCGATGGAACTCCTAGCCCGTTACGGCGCTTATCCGCAACTTACAGGCGAAGGCGCCGGTTTCTACCGCCCCATGCATTACAAGGGTTACTCCCGCCTGCGCGGACTGCCCGGTTCAAGCGAACCGGGCGGCGCCCAATTAACCGCCGTCAACACCCAGGGGATGTTCGCCAATATCTTCTGGGAATCTCAGGATATCCACGATTATGTATTCGACTTCAGCAGGGATTTCTGGCCGTATCCAGAAGTTGTCAAATGGTGGAGCGACAACAGGCCGCTGCTGCGGACATTGGGAAAAGTCGATTTTACCGCGCCGAAACTCGGGGTGCTCCGCGACCTGCGCCAGGACGAGCCTTACAGAACCCATGATATCTGGAACTGGGATATCTCCCGCGGACCCCTCCCCGGGCTCGGCCTGACCCCGGTACTTGTCGACGGGCTTGAATTTGAAAAAGGACTGGCCGACAATCTCCCGGTGCTGATTGACTGCGCCAGCACTGTCATGGATACCAAAATGATTGACGCAATCAGGCGTTATGTCACCGCAGGCGGAGTATTTGTGGCGATGCACAATACCGGACAGAATTCGCCGTTCAGCCGCAACGGCTGGATCCTTGCCTCCACCTTCGGCTTAAAGGTCGAACCGAAAATGATGAACGAGGAGAACCATAACAAATGGCCTGTCGGGGAAATAAAATTTTCCGACCGGCAGAACATGCTTCCAAGTCTGCGTGGCAAATCATGTCAGGGCAGCGGAGTTTCCATTGATTACAGCAATATCAGCCGGACCGGGGCAGTCGCGATCAAGGGCAATCAGGACGCCATTCCGATCGCCACTTGGAGTGATGGTTCCATGGCGATTGCCGAAGTACGCTGCGGCAAGGGGCGTTTCATTATGATAGGCACACCGTTTTTCCTCCGTTTCAAGGATGAAAGCGGCAAGTGGCTCAATGACGACGACCGTCAGAAGTTGCTGGAGGAAATGTTGGCCTCTTTCAATGTCAAACGAGATACGAGTACTGAAGATTCACGAATCTGGTTTGAAAGACGCGCCAGCAAAAACGGGATTTACGACGTTTACATTGCCGGCGCCATGGGATACCGCGAGAAAAACTGGGGATTCACCGACAAGTTGAACTCTGAACTGTCAGTGCTCCTCCCGTCTTCCGCCACTGTCATCGAGCCCAGCGCCGAATCCGTTCCCGATGTGAAAACAGCATATGCCAACGGTAAACTCAGCCTGGGCAAACAGGAATTCACACCGTTTCAGATTAGGCAGTTTGCAGTAGTCCGAGATAACGTCGGACTGGAAGGCCCGCTGCACTGGCTCGACGTTCAGCGTCGGGCATGGCGAGCCCTGGAGCCGGTACCGTCTTCACTCATTGATGACTGCCATCGTGAAGTGATGAAAACAGCCGCCGACCTGGGCGAGGACGGCTTGGACATCAGCAAGGACTGGAAAGTCCGAATCAATCCGCCAGACGACGGCAGCTCCTGGCTGACAGCCGACACGGGTTCTTGGAAAACCGGTGCGACCGGCTCTTGGGAATCCCAAGGCTGGGACGATGCCCAGCGGGTGCAGTATCGCAAGACTGTAACCGTTCCGGCAGCCTGGTTAAAAGATGACTCCCTGATTGCTCTCGGACTGATGAGTTATTGGAGTCTTGGCGTTAAAGACGGAGGAAAACTCTGGATTAACGGTAAACTTGTGGATGAACAACTGCGCGATCTGTTTATAAATGATATTACCGCAGCCGCCAAAAGCGGCAAGCTTGATATCGCGATTGAAGTAGAAGCCAAGCCCGCTCCGAACAAGACACTCGGCCTGACTGGAACAATGTATTTGCACAAGATGCCGATGCCGCAGCAGACGCTGACGCTGAACGGCAAATGGATCCGGCTGGAGAACTGGCAGAAAAGCGGCGGGGAGATCAACGTACCGTTCAAAGGCAAGATTTTCG
Organism: Victivallales bacterium; assembly: GCA_041662825.1. GTDB lineage: Bacteria > Verrucomicrobiota > Lentisphaeria > Victivallales > GWF2-50-93 > GWF2-50-93. Next base: position 3,258 of record JBAZRS010000293.1, read on the forward strand.
GCCTGCAGAGAAAGATATTCATTCCGAAAGAATGGACCGGACGACCTGTCCGCCTCTTTATTACGGAAAAGAGCGGAATCGTCCGCGCCAATCAGGTCGGTGCCGCTGTGATCAACAACGAAACTTATTTCCGCTGCGAAAATTATTCCCCGTTCGGACCGCGCATCGATGCCTGGCTCAAGCCGGGACAGGATAATGTGATAGAGATTTTTGGGACTAATCACATGAAATCCGGACCGTTCGATGCCGATATCCAGGATATAAGCCTGGCGGTATACCGGTAATATAATTTTTGCGGCGCAAAAATTATTTCTTGACGATCTTCGGAAGGATTCGTTCTGCGATCTTCGCGGATGCCTCCTGCAGGGACTTCTTCCCGGCAACCTGTTCGGCCAAGTCGACTTCTGCCGTGGTCTGCCTGTCAACGGCAACGACATTGCTTTTCTTGTCGAGCACCTTGACCTCGAGACGCGATTTTATGCTTACAAGATTTCCCCTGCGTCCGGCAAACTCACTGAAACCTTCGCCTTTGATCAGGAGATCGGCATCACTCTCGCTGGTCGTCACTTCAAATCCAAGTTCCTTGCAGATCACCTGCATCTCAGTTTCAGCGGCGGGATCAATCGTGACAGAACCTACATGGCGTTCGTCAATCTTCACATACACTTTCGGCTTCTTCCCGTCACCAACAGCTTTTTTAAGGTCGGCTATAATATCCTTGCGATTCCTGATTTCAGGCATGAGCTTCTTGGCGTCTTTTGAAATGGTTTCATTGACCTGTTCGGCAAGTTTGCCCGCAAGAGCATCAAGCGCATCCGTGCCTTCAACACTTGTCCCGAGGACACGTCCGGTTTCAGCGCTCATGATTTTCGCCACAAGAAAGGTCTTATCCCTGACTTTAAAAATGGATCCTGTCAGAAGAATCTTCGCCCCTGAAAGTTGCCCGATCTGAATTGCCTGGTTCTGACTCACGAGTCCGGAAATGTTGAGTTCGGCTTCCTTCAGAATCTTATCGAGATCCGTTCTTTCAACCAACCACACGTTAGAGTTAGCCGACATTTTTGCGAAAAGGATGTTCGCCGCCTGTTCTCCAAGACCAGCTACTCCGGCTCCAGATTCAGTGAACGGAAATACCCCAACCGTATAGACTTCGTTATTGGCAGCCACTTTTGCTCCCTCATTCTGGGCGATCACGGTAATCCCAACAATCATCGCCAACAACATCATCAGCTTTTTCATCTTCTATACCCCCCCAGTAATTGTATTTTTTCTGCTTTGCGTAATAAATGATATCCATTATTTCCATCAAATCCTGCACATCCAGTTATCCTGTCTATTTATTTTCCTTCACTTTCTCCGGTTCACCCATTCTCCGTTTCTCCGATTCTGACAATAGTTTATCAAGTAAGTATACCGGTGTCGGCGACTTGTCGGCTTTCCCGAATATGTCCCAGGTGCATATGACCAATTCGCCTTTGCCTATCTTCGCGGACATGAACGTAAAGGAATTCCTTTTGCCGGCAACCTCAACTGCGATACCGTTGTCAAACGGAACCAGATTGAGCGAGTTTTCATTTGGCTGGGAGTTTCCCCATCTATCCGAATCCAACTTTTTGTCGAAGTCGACAATTTTATCATTTCTCGAAAAATTTAAATTCTTAAACTTTTCGGTCTGCAACGGCAGTAAACCTGCCTTAGGGTTTATTATTAATATATTTGATCCGGAGGAGCAAATATTGAAGAGATCCTTCTCCAAACCTGAGAAATTTGTGAAGTCAATTCCCGTCACTACCAGAATATCCCCTTTGAAATCTGCGAAATTCGCAACTTCCAAGGTAATTATTCCGAGCATTTCTAAAATTTTCTTTGCCGAATCATCGCCGCTAGGAGACCAGAGTCCGATTTTCATCTTTTCGAGGGCTTTCTTCTTGAAAGAAAATGGGTTTGGGGAGAAAAAAAAGACGGTCTTCACCAGTTTCTTGTCGCCAGACTGGCAGGTGAGTTCTGCGGTGACAGTGCCTCCGTCCTTTATTTCCGGAAACAGGAATTTAAGTTCTACGGTGCCGGATTCGGGAACTGCGGTTTCCGCAGAAGCCAAGGTCAGCCCGGAATATTTGAGGTTCCAGGAAAGGTTTTTCCCGTTCATCCCATCCGTTTTAATGTTGATGATGGCTTCCCTGCCTCCGTAGAAGGTGTGTGGCGAATCATATTTGATCTCGGCAGCCGACAGAATAGAGGAAGATAAAAGTCCGAAAAGTGCAAATATTTTAATTTTGATTTTCATGTTGTTTGAAAGATAGCAAGCGGCGGAGCATAAATCAAGCATGCCTATATATAAAACAACGGCTCACTATTTGCATTCATCGCAATGATTTCATAAAATTAAAACCTGTTGGTTCCTCCATGGAAATACAGGATATTTTAAAAACATATGATTCCCTCAAAGAATTTTTAGGATTGTGCGTCTAATTTACCAATATCATTTTTTACGTCCGGATATTACATTATCTTTTGGGGTGGTAATTCTATGGCGATTAAAATTGTATGCCATTGCGGGACTGAGGTCATTTCTCTCAAGAAACAGCCCGGTGAAGTGATTGTCTGCAGGAAATGCGGTAATGAAATTCTAATTCCCCTTGCCTCAGAATCGGAAACCCAGAGTCCGAAAACCGTCAACGGCGTATATCATGCCAAGAAACAGGATATGCCAGGAAAACAGGACCCTAAGAACGCTTCGAATCCAGTTTCTTTGCCAAAACAACATGATCAAGCCGTTTCGTCGCCAGACAAGTCTCCATCATTCAATGACAAGGAAACAGAAAAAAGAACTATCCCTCCCATACACCCTGAAAAACGTGAGTCCGATAAAATGACCTGCCCCGACTGCCGAAAGGAATCGAATACAGGGTCTGTCATCTGCATAGGATGCGGATACAACTTCAAGACCGGCGCGAGAATTGAGAATATCCCCCCTATTGTTGGAGCTAAATTCAGTAAAAAAAAGACTGTGCCTGCTTTTAATTCGGCAATATTTATCAAGGCGGGTAAAATCGCCCTTCTTCTGGCAATTATAGTTTCCTGCATTGTTTTTGTATCTCTTTATCATAAGAATAACGGTACGTTAATGTTGCCAGTGCCTGAAAAGAAGCCGGCTTATTCTCAGAAGCTTACCCCTGCCATTTCGGCAAATGTAGTAAAAAACAATGCGACAAGTTCCCCGGTACCGGTTTCCGTTGTCCCAGAAAATGAGTCATTCTGTTCATGGCAGATTGACATAAAAAATTATCCCGTCAAGGATACCGTGGGTTGCATGATATCAGGATCGCTGGTTTTTTCAGACGGAAAGATAAAACCTGTAAATGTTAAGCTATATAGGGGGATGCAAAGAAACGGCGATTTTAAGCTTGTAGGAGAACATCGCTTCACAGGAGATGAGAAATCTGCCGGTTTTCCGCCCGTTAACGTTCAAGGTGGAATGTGGATAAATTTAAAAGATATAATGCAAAAAGATGAAAACTGCAATTGCGCCTATTACAAGATGGAAGTTTTTCTTCA
>JBAZRS010000294.1:0-6798 GCA_041662825.1 Victivallales bacterium
AATTAACCACCGGGACACAGGAATTCACAGGTAATAGCCATATAAAAAACTTTGTGCCTTTGTGTCTCTGTGGTTATTTTATTCCTCCAGCACCAGCCTGATGTTGTCGAATGCTATGGAGCTTGGGGCCTGGGCATGGCCGCCCGGAAGGAGGCCGTCGAATGTGACTGTGGTAAAAACAGGGGCGTTCGGCTTGCCCCAAGGAATTGTCACGGTGCTTTCAGGTTTGCCATTAACTGTGATGACGGTTTTTTTCCCTGGCACATTGATTACGCATTCTATGTGGAGCGGCTTATTTGCGGCGTATCGGGCGATCTCCGCGGTCCCGGCCCTAACGGTTCCATCCTCATAGAAGGCGATTCCGGCAATATCCCATAGCGTGATTCCGCCTGACTTCGCCACATCCCCTTTTGACACATCGAAAGACAGTCGCCAGGATTTTGCCTTTTTCGCCAGTTCAAACGGCAACTGGCAGAACATGCGCGGTCCGTAGTTCGGCTGGGCGTTCTCCTCGTAAACGAAGAAGAGCGGCTGGTCCTTCAGGCCTGCGGCCTCCTTCACGACTGTCGCCCTGCGGGTGGCGGTGAGATATTCGATCTTCGAATAGGTTTTGACGGGCAGGGCGGCGAGGATGTCCTTCTGCTGGCTTTCGATCTGCTCCTTTGTCATTGGCCGGGGCGGCTTGTCCGACGGATCGGCGTTGAAGTTTATGTCCCACACAAGCAGGGGCTTCTTTATTTCCGGAGCTGCTCCGGCTGAAATCATAAATGTAAATGTGAGACATAGGGCTGATATTGAAACGAATTTTTTATTCATGACGTAAATCCATTTGTTAATTGAACTGTTATTTTGCGCCCCATCCGTAGAAATGGGTAGCGGCCGTGGTGGAGTTGGGGATTTCCTCGAAACGCCTGCCCTCCACATGGCCGTCTGCGAATGCGAAGTTGATCGCTCCGCCGTGGCGGTCATTCGCGTATACTTTTCCTGTCAGGAAAAAATTGCCGGTTCCGAGTTTCCACGGGTAATTGCCTCCGCTGGCAAACAAGCGGTAGGTGGAATAGGCGTCGCAGAAGCCGAAAGTGCTGGAGGGGTAACGAAGCTTGGATCTTTTTACCAGGGTTATCCCATAGATTTTTCCTGGAGAGTTCCAACCGGAGGTTTCAGCTGTATATGCAGAGTAAGTATTATCTGCCTCCCCGTTGATGGCGTAATTTTTATTGCTTCCGTCGTTGGAAGAGGTTGGACACATCATAATCCAGTTGGGAGCTACTCCCTTACCGGCATAGTTGTTGCCGTAACCCAGGTCGGCAATATTGTATCTAGGGTACATATATACACCCACGAAGGCGGCCCAAGTGCAATATCTGTTGGCGGGAACGCCGGTTACGGTGGGGAGATCGGGCGGCATGCCCCCGGTGGGCGGCAGGCAGTCGTCATAGTCGTCGGCATAAAAATTGGCGCCCATTGCGATCTGCTTGAAATTCGACTTGCATAGAGAGGTGACCGCCAGTCTCCTGGCCTGGTTGAGGGCGGGCAAAAGCATCGATGCGAGAATTGCGATGATCGCAATTACAACTAGGAGTTCAATGAGGGTAAATCTTTTGCTGGCAAAGGGTTTTCTTGCCTTATGGATTTTTTGCGATTGCTGGCTTCCTGGATTTTCCGTTTTCATTTCAACACCTCCGTTTTTATTATTTCTCGTATTTGCTGTTTTTTCTTGATGATTTCACGGGTTCAGGCGATTCTGTGTTTTCGCAGATTGTAAATTTCAGTTTCAACGGTTCCTGGGTCTTATCTTGGAGCTGTGACTGGAGTTGTTCCCACATCTTCTGTGCGGCGGTACGGCAGCTGGACTCTATGAAGGTGGCAGGGAAAGGGCAAACATATTCCATCTCCCTGTTGCGGTGAAGAGCCAGGTGAAGTTCTTCCGGAATTCTGACTTTTTCCTGAAGGACGGAAGTGATCACTCCCCTTGCCACTTGGTCTGTATAAACCAGGATCCCGTCCGGACGACTTTGCCGGCTCCAGAGGGATTTGATTTTTTCTTAGCCATATCTCTCCTGATCCTTGACCCTTTCGGCAGGCGCGGAAAACCATTCTTCCCTGTTTTCAGCACCGGTATTTCGGACTACGGATTGAAAATGATCATAAAACTTCCTGACACACTTCTTTGTGGGGCTCAGAAGACCGATTGAGCGGCATCCTTTTTGAATCAGGCTTTGTACGCCAAGCTCAATGAACTGTTCCATATCGTTTGCCACATTGCATGAAATGGTGCCGGACATGCCGGTGGTCGGGACATTCATTTTCGGGAGCCAGCCCTCATGCTTGCAGTCCATTGATAAAACGACAAGACCCTGAATCGCGTGTTCATTCACCGCCTTCTCCAGGACGGGCCATTTTGATTTTTGCTCATCGGAAGAGCGTTTATCCATGAAAACCTGTTCCACTATCCTGTTTTCGCATAGGATCTCCTTGAAGAACCGATAGACTTGCCGGGTATATTCAAGTTCTTTCGAATCCATGTCCCAGATATTGCTGCAGAAATAGACTCCGACTGTCGACATGCGGTTGCCGATATTCCTGACAAATGTCCCTTTCTTTGTGCGCTCAAGCAGACCTTCTGAAACAAGCTGGGTGAGTCCCATATGCACGGTTGCGACATGGCTGCCCCAAGTTTTTGCCAGTTCCTGTGTGGAGGGTAGCTGGGTTCCGGGAAGAATCTCACCCAGGGTGATTTTCCCCCTGAGCGAATCGGCGATCTGCCTGTGTGCCGCCTGGCGAGGCTTCAGGTTCATGGATTGTATGGATGTGTTCATAATATGAATTCACTTTCTGAACATGTACTGGATCAATGGAATGCCCGTTGACTGGTTTGTCAAATATAATCCTGTGAAAATTATGGGCTTTCTGTTCTGCCGGGCATTATGCCGCCAAGATGGCGGCGTTCCGTAAAAGACCCGCGATACTTTTTCCAGAGTCGGTTCTACCGGCATACCCTTGTGAAATCTGTTTTACTGTTCAACAGCAATATCCAAGTCGCAATCGCCCTTGTATGGAATCGTGATCGTACCCGTCGAGGCGTCGAACGGGAATGTGTTTTCCACGCCATCGACAAGGATCTTCGGGCGCGAACTAGTCTGGATGACAAGCTCGCCGCCCATGTCTCCGGTTATGCGCGCCGTCAACTTGTGCGGTGCGCTTGTCGCTTCCACCCGCAATCCGTCGGCGCGGACAATCACCGGGTGATCCGGTGTTTTTTCAGTCCGGACAAGTTCTATTGTAGCGCGTTCGCCTGCAAGTTCCGCCCAATTGATTTTCAGCGATGCGGACGGATGAATTTTCCCGTCCAGCATGAGCGTGCCGATATGGTGGCCGCTGCCGCGGATCGACAAATCGACAGAAACACCATGCAGAATCAGTCCCCTGATATCGACCGGCCGGTCGCCCCAAGGTGTAAATGTCACCCCCTCATGGTCGAAGTCCATTCCTGCAAGGCCCATATAGGCGCAGGCATACCATGATGTGACGGACTGCGCCTGTTTGCCTCCGGTATTGTCGGGGCCGAACTCGTCCTGGTTAAGGGCTTCGGGCGTGAAGGCCTCCGGGGCCGTGTGGAAACTCCAAAAATACTTCACATCCTCCATCCAGGCGTTGAGGGCCGAATCGTTCCCCACAATTTTGTTGACTTGCAGGTAGGCGTAATCGGCCACCGGGAAGCTGGCCCCCAGCTGGTTTCCGTCGCGCATCCACGCGGTATCCCAGCGGGGCAGGCTGAGCAGGCATTTGGCTGAGCGCAGGTGCCGGTTCATGAATTCCGCGATGCGTACCGGATCGTGAGAGATCAGCTCTCGCGCAAACGGCGTCACCCACAGGCCGAAAGCCTGAACGGGGTAATGTTTTCTCGGGCTGAAGTCGTCGGCCGAGCAGGAGGAGAAAAAGTATCCTTTCTCCTCGTCATAGAGATATTTGATGAAGTTCTTGCGGAGCCGTCCCGCCCATTCGCCGCAGTCGCGGGAAAACGCGGCATCGCCGGCAACCGACGCCAGATATTCCATGCAGCGCAACCCCTGATAAAGGAGCGAATTGTTGACCGAGTTGAGATCGCGCCCCGTCTCATCCAGGAACTTGGGGAAATCCGGCCAGAAACCCGTGCCTGCCGCCAGGCCGGTATCCCCGACGGTTTTTTCCCGGCAGCGGTCGATAATGAATTTGCATGTCGGCATCACTTCTTTGACAAGCGCGAGATCCCCGGTGGTGGAGACATAATGGTAGAGACTGGCGATATAGAAGGCCTGAGCAGGGAACACCCATGCCGCTTTCAACTGAAACGATGTGGTGAACGTATGGGCGATGCCCAGTTGCGGGTGCATGGTTTCCTGGAAAAATCTCAGCATGGCCGCCGTGTATTCCGGCTCATTCGCCAGCGCTGAGGAGATTGCCGGAGTCAACCCGTCCCATCCCCAGACAAAATATCCCCCGAACGAACCGCGGGTGGCACCCGGACGGTCGGGCAGTTTCATGTGATGCACAATTTCCGGGAATTGCGCGAAAGCCGAGTTCAGCAGCTTATCACCCACATCGATTTGCGGGCGCGAACGCAAACGCTTTTCATATGAGTCGAGCAGATCGTCGCATTCCGAGCCGACGTTTTTCGACAACGCCTGCAAACGCGCCACCAGCTCTCCGCGGCTGGCGGCGAAGACCAGGAAGAACGAAACGTCGTTCCCTGAAACCGGGGTGCTGGTCAGGTAGATTTTGAAGTGCTTGTTAGACGCATGTTTCTTGACGAACTTTGCCGTCATCGGCGTACTGCAGCCCAGTCCGATCCACGTTTCGGCATACGGGGCGTCCTTCACTTCCAAGCCCAGAGTCTTCTGATAGATCGAATCCCCGCCCCGGTAGATTTCCGGGTTTTCATCGATGCAGCAGGTGATGAGGGCATTGGCCGAAGGATCGAATTCAAACGGGGACCGTGTCCGGTTTGCGCCTTTGGTTTCAACAAACATTTCCTGGTGGAACATTTCGATGAAGACCGGCAGTTTCTCCGGATTGTCGCTCGCTTTGAAACGCTGTACCAGGGCGTCGGGCAGCAATAGAAGTTGGTGTTGCCATTGAACCCCGGCAAGATCGGCACTGCTAGCATAGCCGAAAGGATAGAGGCTGGTGTTGTTCAGGGGCAGATAATAACGGTCCGCTCCAAGCCCTACGCACGAACGGAAAAGTTTTGTCCAGGCGGTGCCGGCATCGCCGTGGAAAAAACTGAAGGCTCCCAGTTTCTGGTTTCCGCAATAGGAAATATCAAGAAGTCCGCCATGAGCGCCGACAGTGGCGAACAGCCTGCCGTTGGCAAACTGGTCGCGGCTCAGTCCGCCAAGTCCGCAGGAGGCGACGGGTGTGGCGGTCGAAAAATCCAACACGGATTCATTTGCCGTAATTGTGTTTATGCTCATAATCCAAGCACCCGCGTTTCGTTGTCGGTAAACGTCGCCTTGATCTTCCCCTTGGCGATCTTCAGCAGCGCCCAGGAGCCGCCTTCAATTTCAAAAGACATGTCTTTGAACGCGAATTTTTCGTGCAGCCGTTCATGGAGGGGGGAAACGCATACCAGTATGAATTCCTGGGAACCGCCTCCGGAAAGTATGCGGAAATAGGCGTGCCCGTAATGTTCCGGATATGGACAGTTCGATTCCGGGCGGGCAAGATGACGGAAGAACTGCTCGCGCGGATCAAGAGAGGTCAGCCAAGTCACTCTGTTGCTTAAGTTGCGCACCCCGATTGTTTCACCTTCATCATTTGGCAAAGTTTCCGCCCCGGCAAGTGGGATAATCGGAAAGGAAAAATCGGCTTTCTCGGGTTCCCAGTCGCCGAATCCCGGAACCGGTTTGTGCGCCTTCAGCCAGGAATCGTATTGACCGAAATCCGTTCCCTTCACGCCGCAGAGCTTGCAGAACTCGGCGGAAATATCGTCGCCGGAATCGCTCAGCCTGAGCGGCGGCGGACCCACAAAGATTATTTCCACTCCCGCCTTGACGCATGCCAGTATCTTCTTCCACATCGCCTTTGTCATGACCACTGCATAGGGAAGCATCAGGCGCTTGTAAGATCCTCCCGGCAGGTGAATCATTCCTTTGCCGGTCTCCGCCTCTTCGATAGCCTGTCCGCTTACATAATCAAAATGGCGGCTGCATTTCAGTGCCTCCTCCGAAAGATTATAGTTGCAGGTCATCCAGAGCCGGACATGATGTAAACGTGAAACCTCGAGACAGGCGAGGCTTTCCCAGGAATGCCATACGGCCATCTCGGACTGCGGATTATTGCCGTTCTTGATGAAATTGCCGAAACTTTCAAGTTGTCCGGCATTGTTGCCGACACAAGTCCAGTGCCGGTCCCAGGGAAAAGTGGGGTGCCCCTCCGCGAACCTTCCGAGCAGGATCATTCGCCAGTCGAGCCGGTAGAGCATTTTCAGGCGCGTATAGTAGTCATACCAGGAGACATGCGGAATGCGGCTCCAGTCATTTACATAGGCTGCCGGTTTGCCAAGTTCCTTCCGCAGGCTGTCGGCGAGGGCGTAATGGAATACGGTTTCCGAATGCGGGGTGACATCCCATCCCGTGTCTGTAAATGCGGCGGTCAGCAGCCTGCCGAGTTTGAAATAGTCAAGACAGCCGCAGCGCAGATCTATCGCCATGCCGGAAAACGTGTGGTGGGTTCCCAGGAAAATATCCTTGCCGTAGAGTTTTTTCGCCTCCTCGTTAAACAGGTGTTGCGCCTGATAGTTCATTTCATTAAGCATGT
>JBAZRS010000295.1:0-6792 GCA_041662825.1 Victivallales bacterium
CTTCTGTTCCGTCTGGAATGCGACCATGGGATGATGCACGTCGACAAAGTCGCACTTGTATTTTTCAGCCAGTTCCCTGCAGGCGTTCCCGAGTGCTTCGAGCGTCTTGTTGTAGTCGCACGCGCCAAGCTCTTTCTTCCTGTCGTAGTCTACGCATCCCGGAGTGTATACGATGACGCGGACATTCTTCGCCTGAAGGGCTTTGATTATCCCCTCCATGCCGTCACGGTATGCCTTGAGGATGTTGTCGTTCAAGGTCGTGTAACTGCCGTCGTTCATTCCGAAAAAGAGGGTCACCACGGTCGGTTTGAGGGACAGCACATCGCGCTCCAGCCTGTTGAGCGCCCCGGGTGCGCGGTCACCGCCCCATCCGGCGTTGAAGAATTTGACCTTGAGATCCGGATAACGGCACTGGATGTACTGCTGCATGTACGCTGAATAAAGCCTCTGTTCGGTTATGCTGTCACCGTAGATCACCACCCGGTCGCCCGCCTTGAGGGGAGTCGCCCCCTGCGTAACAGAAGGAAGAAACGAAAACACGAACAATGTTAGTGCAAGGAAATAACATTTCCCCGGAAAACGCCTTTTCTGCGAACTGGCCGCCGATGCAGTCTCTTCAATTCTCTTCCGCTTGAAAACACACATGTAAATCCTCCTGTTAATATTACGGGAACAATGTTGAAATGCCATTTATGTTACGATATTGTAAATAGCATAAAACGCAATAACGTAAAAGTCGATTTTTCAAATATGAGGAAATTTATGCGGCAGTCTTCGAAACATAAGGATACAGGTTCAAACACGATTCCGCCATACGCACCGAAATGTGTCAAAAGGGGATCTCCCGACTACAGGACACAGGAGATAACGGCGGATCTTAAGGAAAAGATCATCAGTGGCAAATGGAAGCCGGGCATGCGTATCCCCACGCGGCGCCAGTTATGCGCAAAATACGTAGCAGGCCCCATCACCATCCAGAATATCATCGCCCAGTTCGAGGAGGACGGCTTCCTGAAATCCGACGGGCGCAACGGAACCTGTGTTGTGAAGACGCCGCCCCACATGGTCAATGTCGCGCTTGTATTTCCGGAAGAGGTCACCGTCAACCGTTTCTGGAACGCGCTGTCTACTGTTGCCAGGGAGAAGCGCAGTGACGGACTCAAAATAATCCAGCGCTTCAATATCAGTCACAATGGATGGACTGACAATCCGGATCAGGTCGGACTTATTAGTGACATTCTCAGGAAGAGACTGCTGGGTGTTTTTTTCGCTTCGATTCCTTTCCTGGTGGAAAAGACCCCGATCGTGACAGAGCCCGGAATCCCACGATGCGCCATAATTACTCCGGGAAGCTTTTCGGAATTCTCCCAGATTTTCCCCGACGCCTTCAGTTTCCAGGACAAGGCCCTCGGCTACCTGAAATCCAAGGGCAGAAAACGTATTGCGGTTGTCGGGCATCCCGGCATATCCAAGGCGAACTGGCCTGAGAAAATTACAGAATACGGCTTCGAGTCCGGCCCGTACTGGATCCAGGGAATGAACCTCCTCGACACAATGCCGGGTTATAATCTTGCAAGGCTCCTCTTCCATGACAGCATTGATGAGCGGCCGGACGGACTTGTCATCACTGACGACAACCTCGTTGAATCTGTCACAAAGGGTATTGCCGAGTCCGGTGTCAGGTTCCCGAAGGAACTTGACGTGATAGCGCACTGCAACTTCCCGTGCATTCCCCCCAGTTCGGTGCCGGTTGTCCATCTGGGATATGACACCAGGGAATTTCTCGACCAGGCGCTCCGCTTCCTGCGCGCCATGAGGATGGAGGGCGCTCCGCCCGTCAAGAGCGCTGTCAAAGCGGTCTTCGAGGATGAATTGAAGCCTAAGAATTGATGCAGAGGTTCAACGGTGGAGCTCTGCGGAGCTTCAACTTCTGTTTAATATTTTTTCTGGAAAACAATTCCATTTTTATCCAGAAAAAATAAAGTGTAAGTAAATAATGAAAGGTGCAATATGATCAGCAGATTTCCGGAAAATCCGATTATGCGTCCGGCCGATGTTAAACCCAGCAGAAAGGACATGGTGGTTGAATGCCTACTGAATCCCGGCGCCTTCAGGTATAAGGGCAGAACTGGTCTTCTGCTCAGGGTGGCGGAACGGCCGAAGCAGGAGAAAAACTGGGTCAGCACCCCAATTCTGGATCCGGAGTCCGAAGGTGGAATACGCGTCCTGCGTGTCCGCAAGAACGACAAGGATCTCAAGTTCACAGATCCGCGCGTTTTCGAGTACAAGGGCCGTTCATATCTTACAACCCTCTCCCACCTGCGGCTGGCATGGAGCGATGACGGGATACATTTCAAGGCCGAGGAGAAGCCGACACTCATGGGGCAGGGGGGCCATGAGTCCTTCGGAGTCGAGGACTGCCGTGTCGAGAAAATAAACGGCAGCTATTATCTGACTTATACGGCTGTTTCCGGATTCGGTGTCGGCGTCGGCATGATCTCCACCAGGGACTGGAAGAAATTCACCAGGCATGGAATAATCTTTCCGCCGCACAACAAGGACTGCGCCCTTTTCCCGCAGAAGGTGAAAGGCGAATACTATGCGTTCCACAGACCGAGCGGCCTGGGCATAGGCGGTAATTATATCTGGATGAGCCGTTCAAATGATCTCAAATACTGGGGCGATCACCGCTGTGTCGCCACCGTGCGCCCGGACATGTGGGACTGCGAACGCATCGGCGCCGGCGCCGCCCCCGTCCGCACAAAGGACGGCTGGCTCGCCATCTACCACGGGGCAAACAAGAAAAGCAGATACTGTCTCGGCGCGATACTTTTTGACCTTGAAAACCCCTACAAGGTTCTGGCACGCTCGATTGAGCCCGTCATGGAGCCGGACGCCGACTACGAGAAGACGGGATTCTTCGGAAACGTCGTCTTCACAAACGGACAGCTGATCGACAAGGACACCATAACAATTTATTACGGCGCTTCAGATGAAGTCATCTGCGGGGCGCGAGTAACCGTATCGGATATCCTGAAGTCGTTAAGAAAAAGCTGATGACATCTTATTATTACTAATCGTTTCGAAATAGAATAGAGACCCCAACGGGTTTATCCCGTTGGTGAATAAGATTGGGGGGCTAGGAGGCGCTTGCCCTAGCCCCCCAATCTTATTCACCACCGACGCAAGGTCGGTGGGGTCTAAACAATTATGAGACAATTTGTATGGCAGGCTTTGCACGCAACCCAAAAGAAGTCAGAATACAGGAGACAGTAGTCAGAATAGCTTTTAAGTTTCAGATTTTAAGTATAGGATTATTTCCTGGAATTTCATTCTGAATTCTGACTCCTGACTTCCTGAACCGCAAATTTAGATTTTGCATACGCTTAAGACATAGAACTGTGAAATAAAGACACTAAAGGGATTTAAAAATGGATTTAAGGGAGCAGAGGGCTCAGTTCGAACGCATCAAAGTTGTTTATGAAAGCGCAACGCTTAAATTCCACGGGGTGGAAGGTTATGACGTCTACAACTCGTCGATACCGTTCGAGTGGAATGGGAAATCCTTCATCTTCGGGCGCGTGGAGCGCCGTTCCGAATGGGCGCGGTCCTGGGTGCGCCTCTTCGAGAAGACAGGGAAGGATGACTGGACCCTGGTTCCGGATTCCATGATCTACCAGCTTGAAGATCCCTACGTGAGCATGATTGGCTCTGAGATTGTCATGGGCGGTACGCACGTCCGCTACAAATCCGGGAATGTCGACACCTTCTACGGTTATTTCTACAGGGGGACGGAGCTGGACGACCTCTGTTATTTCACCACCGGCCCCGATTTCATGAAGGACATCCGCATTGTCGAGCTTAAAGACGGTCGCATCGGGGTGTTCTCGCGTCCGCGAAACAAGGAGATCATGAAGAAGTTCGGCTGTGAATCCCAGATAGGGTTCACGGTTATCGAAAAGCTTGAGGGCCTTACCGGCAAAATCATAGAGGAGGCGCCGTACATTCCGGGCTTGTTCGCAGACGGCGAGTGGGGCGGCTGCAACCAGGCGTACATGCTTGATACGGGAATGATAGGCGTGACCGGACACAAGTGCTACAACGAGATGAATTCCGCAGGAGTGAAAGTCTCGACATACATGAACATCTCATTCGTCTTTGATCCGCTCAGGCATGTGGCGCTGGATGTCAAGATCATCGGCACGCGCCAGTGCTATCCCAAAGGGCCTGCAAAGAAACCGGGACTTGTCGACTGCGCATTCACCTCAGGCATTGTGATGCGCACCGATGGCAAAGCTGACCTTTACAGTGGCATAGGAGATACGGAAGTGGGCCGGATCACCATTGATTATCCGTTTGCAGGCCACGGTAAAATCCTGTCTAAATAGAGGCTGTTCGAAAAGGGAGTAGCACAGACATTCCTGTCTGTGACGGAAGATGAAATTTGAACCCACAGACAGGAATGTCTGTGTTACTTTTTAAGACAAATTCCATTCTCATTTCCCCGGAGCTTCCTCCATCATCCACCATGGTGTGTTGATGAACTTTTCGCCTTCCTCCTTTGCATAGAAGGTGTGCATTGCGTCATTGGTAAAGTACTTCCAGAAGGGGGCCTCGTAGTTCTTGTCGACAATCTGGAAGGTGCCTTTCTTCTCCTGCTCCTTCAGAAAGTCACGGTATGCGTCTAGCGGCTCCACTCCGCCCTGCTGGAAAATAATCCGCCCCCCGTATTTCGCGTAGAGCGCCTTGTTGATCTTCCATGCCCTGACAAAACGCTGCGCCAGATTCCGTCTGGCAGTCCGCATCTGTTCCTCCATTCCGCCGGATAGTTCTTTCAAGTCACGTTTGGTTTTCAGGATTTTCTCTATCGACTGAAGTTGGGCTTCCTTGTCCTTGCGGTCCTTCTCGCTGATGGGGGACTTCAATTCCTTCTAAGCTTTTCCCTGTCCTGTTCGAATTTGACCAACTGCTGCTTTTCCTTTTCCTCAGTCCTCTTCACGAACGCATCCAGTTCCTCGTCGGTCGGCTCGATTTTGTTATCCTTCGCATATTGATCCAGAAGCGCGCTGAAAATGAGCCCGTTGACCCTGTCCTTTTCCTTGACCGTGATTTTTCTCCCGAGGACTACCGCGATGACATCGGCATCCGCAACTACAGTATTAACTGGCTCGCTCTGTGCGAAACACGAAAAACCCAGCAATGCAATGACAAATTTTACGAACATGGCTCTCATCTTGTTTTCCTTTTGATTGAAATTCTAAATCCTTGATTCTCTCACTGAGGAACAGAGCCACAAAGTCGAAGATCCCGGCCCGAAGGCGTCATGGTCTTCCAGCTCGCGAAGCGAGCTTGTCGGCACCAGTTGGTTTAAGAAATTATGTCTTCCCTCCTGAACCGTCTGTCTACGAAGAATTACTTAGAGTGATTGGTTATGGAATCTATATCTAGCAATCTTGAACTGTGATATACGGTGAGGATTTCAGCATAAACTCTTTATTTTGAAAATATTGTAATCCATCCGCAAAATGTTTCAATTCGGTCTGTTTTTCTATAACGCCTCAGTCTCTGGGAACCGAGTGGAGCGAGGTTGCCAGAACCAGACATGGTTATGTCAATATTTTAATTATATGCCTGGCAAGGTGTTCGTCAATTTCATTGTGTCTTGGGATTGGTTGTCTTTTTCCAGTTTTTGGGTTCACATAAAGATCGTTACTCCCTCCGTGCCTGATAAAAACACACCCGGATTCACTTATCTTTTTGAGTAACACTTTTCTCTTCATACTGTAAGGGCAAGTTCTTTGATTTGGTGTTCTTCAGGGACTTCGTCCATTGTCATAAGCAGATAGGCATCCCTTAAATTCTCTTCCAGTTCCTCAAGAGTCTCCCCCTGAGTCATTATCTCAGGATGCTCGAGAAGTTTGCCAACCCAAAACTTCTTACTCTTCCAGTAGATCATTTTCAATTTTGTCTTCATGTCAGCCTCGCACTTTTGTTTAACAAAGGGAATATAACAACGTATTGGAATCTTTCAATGAGATAACGCCCACGCGCACCGGTTGCGAACCCGCCAGGGTGAGCAATACGGTGCCGCGTGTTGTTCGGCTCACCGTTTCCAATCCACCCCATTAGACCACTGGATCTTCTTGCCGTCGGGTGACACCTTCCCTTTCACGTCCCAGTCCACCGCGATGACGCTCCCCTCATTTTCGCGTACTACTCTGGATCGCCTACCCGTCTCGTTCACAAACGTCATCTGCTCGCCATCCTCCAGCACGAAGCATGTGCCAAGGGTCTTCCCCTCCTTAGACAATTCCCATTGTCCTTCGAGGGTGACACGCTTCGTTGTCTCCTGAGTGATAAGGTCGATCTCCTTCTGGACAGCCATCGCCCCCTTTGCATCGCCCTTGGTCCCGAGTGCCTTCTTCATCTTTTCGAGTTCGCCGATGTACCGTTGCCGAATTGGGTCCGTGGCCGTCTTGATTTTATCAAGATACGTTTGCCGCGCCCGCGTCAAGTCTTTGGGTTCCTTGTCGTTCACCTGCGCCAATGCCGCCTCACAACACACCGCCACGAGCACAACCATGAGTAACGCCGCCACCTTCATAATCAATTCCTTCCTTTCTCTTGCCGAACGTTATGTTGTATTGGAAAAGCCGGGGTCTGGTTGATGAACGCCACCTGCCGGTGGTTCTGAACGAAAAAGAGATGGCGCAGGTGTTAAAAAACAGGAAAGATATTATCTCACAAAGGCGCGGAGGCGCAAAGAATGATGAAAATGAAATTGAATAAGTA
>JBAZRS010000296.1:0-6767 GCA_041662825.1 Victivallales bacterium
TTGTTGTATGCCAGCGCGACGGACTGGAGGAGGAGCCTTTTCGCATCGCGGTCGAGAGCCTCCGCCTGCTTGGCGGAGTGCTTTGCGATGAGCATGTTCATCTCCCTTACGAGTCCGTCGAAGAGCAGCCACTGGCCCTGAATTCCGCCGCCCTTTGAAAAGGAGGGCTTGTTTCCGAAGCCTTCACCGGAATTCGGGATAAGCCTGTTGTTGGAGAACCCGTATGTCGCGTCTATCGTCGGGAAATACGCCGACAGGGATGCATAGAACCTTGACCAGGCGGCATTCACAGAATGGCTGGCCGACAGGTAGTCGGGGTTGTTCGCAACAGCTATCTGTTCGGCCGTCTCAAGAGAGAGAACCTGGCAGTTTTCCGGAATAAGCTGCTGCTGATCCCTTTTGAGGTCGGTGTATGTGCTCTGGTTGACGGAGTCCGGAATTGCGGGATAGTTATAACATCCTTGGATTGCAGGAATAAGCGCCAGGCCTGATATGAGAATTGCAGAGCGATATGAAAATATTTTATTCATTGGAGGAAACCGAATTTAAATTGAAAACATTGGAATCAATAATATTATAACATGATCCATATAATTCAAATACAATATAAATTATGAAAAGACAATAATGCAATTAAAAGACGAACCATCCATCAGGCCCCCTAAAAGGAAATGGACATTCCTGCCGGTGATTGACAGATACATGTTCCAGGAATTCATGATTCCCTTTTCCGTCCTCATCCTTGGTTTCATGATCATGTTTGTCATATCGGACATCTACGACAACATAAAGGATTTCCTGGAGAATAATGCGACCACCGCCACAATGGTTAAATATTATGTCCTGAGGCTTCCGGGGCATGTGGAGTTCATACTCCCCCTTTCGATACTTCTGGCCTGCATGTATACAATGGCCCACATGGGGAAGAATCTTGAAATAATAGCCATGAGGGCCTCGGGAATTTCACTGCACAGGGCATGCGCTTCAATCTATGTGATAGCCGTGCTTATAACCCTTCTGGATTTCTTTTTCAAGGAAACAATCGTTCCGACCTCTGAGAAAATGGCATACGTCCTGGAAAAAAGCACAAAGCGAGAGACCTACAGGTACAACCTTAAGGAAATGCTCACCTACAGGAGCCCGGACCGGACAAAAACATGGTTTTTCAAGTATTTTGACCTCAGCGGCCTTCAGAAAAATGTGATTCTCAAGAAGTACAAGCCGAAGGACGGGACCCTTGACTGGGATATCGAGGCGGAAGAGGCTGAATATCTTCCCGGAAAGGGATGGGAGTTCCATAAGGCGGTGCTGACGAAATACGGGGATGACGGGATGATGCCCGAGAAACCGCAGAAATTCGATGTGATAAAAAAGGACATCAATGAGTTTTCTGAAACCCCGAGGGACATAATCAATGCCGTAAGACCGCCGGAAGAACTTCCTTCAATGGTGATTATAGACCTTCTGAAGAGGACAAAAAACATGGCGAAAAGTTCGAAAAGCCTCTATGAGACAACCCTCTATAACAGGATTGCATTCCCGTGGGCGTGCGTACTTGCGGTTCTGCTTGGCATACCCCTTGCCGCTAAAAATGAAAGGAGCGGGATATTCCTTTCAATTATAATAGCAGTTGGAATTATCCTGGCTTACACTCTTACTTCGCAGCTGATGCTGATTCTCGGTAACAGGGGAATAGTACCGTCCGCCATTGCGGGCATCGGTCCGACAGTCGCTTTTCTCGCCTATGGCTGGTATAACGCGGTGACCCACCAATAAATATGATGAATCGGAGATGGGGCGAATCGGTTAAGCGGAGCAGGAGAATTTAAAAACTGAACTTCGAAACGCGAAATCCGACTTGTCGGACGAGTCCGAAACAAATGGAAAATCAACTGATCAACATGCGAAAAAATCGTAAATCGGCAATCGAAACCCGGCAGCCCAAGAATGCCGGCATATCTCGGGAAGAGGCTTTAAAATACCTTGAATTGGAAAACCTTCCGGAAATAATGGATCTGCTTGGGAAAGCCTGCGGACAGAAAATAAAGTGTTCTTCGGACACTGTCTCCACATGTTCGATAATCAATGCGAAATGCGGAAGCTGTCCCGAAAATTGCGCCTTCTGCGCCCAGTCAAAGCGGTCAAAGGCCAAAATAGACGTATATCCCCTGGTGTCGGTGGATACTATGTTTGAACAGGCGAGAAGAGCATCGGAGCAGGGGGCGGCACGTTATGGCATTTTCACGTCGGGAAGAACTGTCAGAAAAGGAAAAGAGCTTGATCAGATTTGCATGGCGATACGCAGGATCTCCAGGGATCTTCCCATTAAGCCGTGCGCGTCCCTGGGCATACTAGATCTGGAATCCATGAAACAGTTAAAGGAAGCCGGGCTGACCCGGTATCATCACAACCTCGAAACTGCCGAGAGCTATTTTAAGGCCATTTGCAGCACAAGGAATTACAAGGATCAGACCGATACCGTGAAAAACGCCAAAAAGGCGGGACTTTCAGTTTGTTCCGGGGGGATATTCGGACTTGGCGAAAGCAAAGCCCAGAGAGTTGAACTCCTTGAGACCATAAGAGATCTGGATGTTGATTCCGTGCCTGTGAATTTCCTGAATCCGATTCCGGGTACACCCCTCGAAAACATGAAACAGCTGACACCCTTAGAATGCCTGAAGATTATTGCAGTCGCCAGGCTGATGATTCCAAACGCAAACATCAGGGTATGCGGCGGCAGGGAATGCAATCTCAGGGATTTCCAGTCATGGATTTTTTTTGCAGGGGCTGATGCCGTAATGGTCGGAGGATATCTTGTGACTTCCGGCAGGGATGTGAAACTTGATTTGCAGATGATCCGGGACTCTGGCATGAGGCTCGTGTGATTCTATAATCCGGGCAAAAACTGCGCGGGGCTTTTTAATTTACCCGCATCATGCTATATTTGCGCTCAATATAAATTTAAAAGACTTCTTATTTTCAGGGTACGGACATACACAATGAAGGCAGGCTTATTTCCAGGCAGTTTCGATCCGGTGACAAACGGGCATATCGATGTCATCAGGAGGGCCGGCAAGCTTTTCGACAAACTCATTGTAGCCGTCGCCATTAATGAATCTAAAGATGCCATGTTCACTCTTGAGGAGAGAAAAGAACTCCTGAAAACGGTATGCAAGGGGATTCCCCGGATAGAAATCATATGCTTCGGGGGACTTCTGATGGACGCCGTCAAAACATACAGAACATCGGCGGTTGTGCGCGGACTGAGGGCCATCTCCGATTTCGAGTATGAGTTTCAGATGGCCATGATGAACCGCGAACTGGATCCGGATTACGAGACGGTTTTTCTCATGTCGAGCCCTTCCTACTCTTTTGTAAGTTCCCGGATGATAAAGGAGATAGTGAAGCTGGGGGGCGATGTTTCACCATTTGTCCCGCCGGCGATTGTAGAAGCACTTAAGAGGAAGCATAAACACTGCTGATACTGCAATGATAAAACTAAATGAGAACCAGATTGACTATGACGGACTGAGGCTTACCGGATACGAGAAGGCCTCGGAAATGGGATTTGAGGCGGAGGGAGATTTCCTGCGTTTTCCGGACAAGGTGTTTTACGATGTCACGGCGACGCTCGTAAACGGGGGGATAGTTGTTTCAGGAAGGATTGAAATGACAATTGGCTGCCGCTGCGTGAGATGTCTCAAGGATTATGAGCAGAAGATATCCTGCGAGGATGTATGCCATTTTTATGAAACGGGCTCTAAATCTGAATTTGACTTGACTCCTGAGCTGAGAGAAGATATTATAATATCTTTGCCGCAAAATTTTATTTGCAGTGCTGAATGCCGGGGATTGTGTCAAATTTGCGGGAGAAACAAGAATGTGGCCGATTGCGGATGCAATGTGTCCGGGTTGGAAAACAGTTGCTGGAATGAGCTGGACAAGCTCAGTTTTGCCGGCAGAAGCAGTAGGAAAAAGACAACTGGTGCGCCGAAAGGCAAAAAGCGGACGCGTCAGGCATAAATTTCAAGGAGAAACTTAAATGGGTGTTCCAAAACGTAAAATGTCAAAGATGAAGAGACCCCGCCGCGTCTCTGCCAATCATTACAAAGGGGTGCAGGCCACAACTTGTACCGTATGCGGAAAGGCAGTGAAAACTCACAGAGTCTGCCCTTCCTGTGGTATCTACAAAGGAAAGCAGATAATAACGGTTTCTGAATAATGAGAATCGCTGTTGACGCAATGGGCGGAGATCACGCCCCCGAGGTTGTGATTCAGGGAACGGCTGAAGCACTCGAACAGTATCCCTATATGGACATTGTTCTTGTCGGCCATCTCGACATAATCGCGCCAATGCTGAAAAAACACGGGATATCTCAGCATCCCAGGCTTAGGCTTGTCCATGCCGAACAGGCGGTGGCGATGAACGAGCCGTCCACCGTGGCAATAAGGAGCAAAAAGAACTCTTCTATAACCATATGTGCGGATCTTGTGCACAAGGGGGAGGCGGATGCGGTTGTCAGCGCAGGGCATACCGGAGCGGCGGTTGCGGCGACCAACTTCAAAATGAAACTGCTTCCCGGCGTTGACAGGGCCGGCATCGCAACTATAATGCCCTCTACAAAAGGCCATTTCATACTGATTGATGCGGGTGCGAATATTGACTGCAAACCGATACATCTTGCGCAGTTCGCAATAATGGGCGAAATGTTCGCAAAATGCTCTTTGAACATAGACAAGCCGAGAGTCGGGCTCCTGAGCGTCGGGGAAGAAGATGTGAAGGGAAACGACCTTACAAAAGAAACATTCAAAATGCTCTCGAGCATGCCCATAAATTTCATAGGGAATGTCGAGGGAAAACTGCTTTACGAGAAGGTGGCAGATGTCGTAGTCTGCGACGGCTTTGTCGGAAATCTCGTCATCAAATCGAGCGAAAGCCTTGCGAAAGCCCTGATGACATGGTTGAAACAGGCTTTCATGAAGAATCCGTTTCGCCAGGCGGGCGCCATGCTTGCCAAAAACGCGTTCAAAGAGCTCAAGGAAATATGTGATTACGAGGAATATGGGGGAGCTCCCCTTCTCGGAGTCAACGGCATATGCATAATAGGACATGGAAGCTCGTCGCCCAAAGCGGTTAAAAATGCCATAAGGGTGGCCGGAGAATTCATAAAATTCAGGATTAACGACCATATCACAGACAGGATCGCCGAATGTGGTATAACTGTTAATAAATAAATGTTCCGTTTATCTTTAACAGATTAAGGATATTTATGGGAATAAAAATAATTGGGACTGGTTCATATGTTCCGGAACGTGTGCTGACAAACCGCGATCTTGAAAAGATGGTGGACACGACGGACGAGTGGATTCTTACTAGGACCGGAATAGCGGAAAGAAGAATATCCGCGGACAATGAACCCAGTTCGGAGATGGCCCTCAAGGCTTCACTCAGAGCCATGGAAATGGCAAAAATAAAGCCGGAGGATCTGGACCTGATTGTGATTGCCACAATCACACAGGACAGGATCACTCCCAGCACTGCATGTATTCTCCAGGGGAAACTCAAGGCTAAAAACGCCGCATGTTTCGACTTGCAGGCGGCATGCACGGGATTCCTCTACTCGCTGGAAATCGTCAACGCCCTGATGTCCACCAATCCCATATACAAAAAAGCGCTTATCATAGGCGTTGAAAAACTTTCCCTGATAACCGATTGGGAAGATCGCAACACATGTGTTCTTTTCGGCGACGGTGCCGGCGCAGTCATTCTTGAGAAGAGGGCCGGGAAAAACGACATCGGCGGAATTCTGGCAAGCAGACTTGCTTCCAATGGCGAATTCAGCGAAATAATAAAGGTGCCTGCCGGAGGTTCGGCAATACCGTCAAGTTCTGAGACCATAAAGAAAAGAATGCATTATCTTTCAATGGAGGGGCAGGAAGTATTCAAACTTGCGGTAAACGAGATGGCAAAGGCCTGTCAGGATGTCCTTTCCAAGGCAAAGGTTGATATTTCCGAAGTTCGATGGCTCATTCCACATCAGGCTAATCTGAGGATAATAAAAGCTGTCGGGAATAAGCTTGGAATACCGGAGGAGAGAGTATATATCAACGTACACAGGTACGGCAACACTTCAGCCGCCTCAGTGGTAATAGCCCTCGATGAAATAGTAAGATCCAAGAAAGTGGAACGCGGAGACTACATACTCCTCACCGCCTTTGGTGCCGGAATAACCTGGGGTGCGAATCTGCTCCGCTGGTAACGGCCTCTGCATGCTCAAACTGGGAATTGTCACACCTTCTTGAATGACAAAGTCAAAAATCTCGCATTGAATCTCATCGCGCCGGGCATCGGTCAGTTCGGAGCCGGAAGATGGATACGCGGTTTAGCCATGCTTTCAAGCGGAACAGCCTCTGCACTATGGTTCTCATGGGAAGCCCTTTACCCATTGTATCTGAACATGCAAAACACCCTCAATGATCAAGATGTAGAATTCAAACTGTTCAATTTTACGAATCTGATGCTTTCCCTGGGACTGCTAATCTTGATTTGGGCAATCAGCTACGCAGATTTGTTCCTTATTAAGAATAAAAAGGAAAAATCCTGAACGGCAGGCAATTCCGATTCAGACCAGTATCGAAGCTTGCTTGGGTTGTCCGATTCCCCGGTATTTGCTTAAAAATCGGAAATCGGCAATTGAAAATCGAAAATGTTCTCAGACTCCCCTAGTAGCCGGATCCCATATGTATTTATGGATCTGGAGCTGAAG
>JBAZRS010000297.1:0-6755 GCA_041662825.1 Victivallales bacterium
CATTCTTGCGTTCACCGAGTCCGCGTCCGTCGAAGAACAACTCTATGCAGTCGTACCGGAAGCAGAGTCCGCGATTTTCCTTTGAAGCGGGCATGAGGACATCATCAGTTACATCAATGCGTATGAAGACGGCGCCGCCCTGCTGCCAGGCCGTTCTCATTGTAAAGGAAAGATCCTTGGTGCCGCGCCATTGCGGCGCCCAAGGTACGCCGACTATCGGTTTCCCGAAGACGACATTGTCCTCGTCGCTGCAGATTTCTGGTTCGACATTTTTCCACCAGAGGCCGTCCGCCAGAGTGGACTTGGCGGCAATCTCCGTAATCTTGTGGATGCCACCTTCCGAAGTGAACGAATGGCTGAGTTTTCCCAGTTGTGAACCGCCGTCGAACAGTTCAAACACAATTTCATAACTGCGGCGCCCCAGTTTCTGTCCGTCGAGACGGAATGGAACAGTCTTGCTTTCACCGGCCTTCAAATCTATTTTCCCGGCAACCTCAACACTGGAGTTTTTCGGAGCAGTTCCCTTCAATGTTGCGGAGACAGGCTTATCCAAATGGTTTACCAGAATCAACTCGCCATCCATGATTCCGTTTTCAGGAAGTGCCTGCGGCGCTTTCCCCACTTTGAGGAACTGAAGCTGCGCGAAATCCTTTGGCACATCAAACACATAGACCGGCTCCATCCCGAGTTTCACATTGATGATGTTCCCGGCGGAAACCGTCCATTTGAGCGGATTGCCGAGCATATCCATTCCTTCAAATACGCCGGAACGGTTCACACGGAATGAGAGCGTAGGTTTTTCATCCGAGAATAGAACCGCTATCCTGCGTCCGCCATTCTGGGTTATTATTGCACCGGCATCCGAGTTGGATGAGAGCGGCAGTTTCTCCACGGACGTGCTCGGTATCAGAACGGAAGCCAAAGCCGCGACAGCCGGTCCACCCTCGGTCGGCTGCCCGTCTGAAACGTTGAAAGGCGGGGAGTAGTGCGAGGGACCGTTGAGCATGAAATATTTCTGGCATCCGGCGGCGAGATCGAGGACAATGGACTGTACCTGCCAGGCGGCGGCGTCATGTTCAAGCAGTACCGGCATGTCGGCGGCCAGAACAGGCGGCTGTCCGGGAAGCTTTGTGATCCTTGCACCGAATCGACGCATGAAAACGTCTTCCGTCATCGGACGGCCGTCGACGCGCGTCACGGTATGGAACGCGCTCTCCGTGTTCCATATCGGCACCATTTCGCCGCGGTATTTCAGAAGCTGTTCTGCGGCCCTTTCAATCTCCTTCTTCTGGACATGAGTCTGAATCGGAAAATCAAGATAGTGATGGAGGGCGAGGATATCGAAATCTTTCGCACCTCCCGCCTTGAACACGGCCTCGTTCCAGTTCAGGAAGCCGGGGCACCCGCAGAGTCCAACCACAACAGCTTTCGGATCCTCCTCCTTGATGGCCTTGTAGCCGACCTTGAGGAATTCGACATATTCTTCAGGTGTTATCAGGTCGCCAGCATTGGGTTCGTTTTCAATCTCCCACGCCATTACCATGTCCTTATAAAGGCGGACCATCTGCTTGCAGTAATCGGCAAATATATTCATGTCCTTCAGGACAAACTTCTTTCCCGGAGCGCGCTCTGCCCAGGCGGGCATGCCCAGATGCAGACAGAACATGACCTTCATTCCTGATTTCCTTTCGAAGTCCATCTCTTTCTCAAAGACCTTCGGGTCTACTTCCCCGAACTTCTTATAGGCTTCACTGCCTTTGATCCAGCGGTCCACGCCAATACCCAGGAAACGGTTTTCAAAAAATGATCCGCTAAAATGATGGGTGGCCAGAGGCGAAGAAAGAGGAACCTTGTCCGGTGTCGGCACTGGGACAGTGATTGCGATGCAATATTCTTCCGTGAGTTTTTTTACGGTCTTTCCGGCACTGTCGGCAAGCCACATGTCCAGGAAATAGATCCCGCAGAGCGCCGGGGCAAGTTCAATTGTCGCCGTCGCATCCTTGTCTGGCGAAGCTGTCAGTTCACGCTTCTCTTCAACAACAACCGTATTGCGAAGATCGCGCAGGAGGAAATGCGCGGTGAATTTGCCGTTCAGCCTGGAGTTTGCCGGAATTGAAATCTTCGCCGGAATTTTAACTTCGCGCTGGAAATAGCCGCTTGTCTCCTTCGGTATGTCCATGGAAATGGAGTCCAGAACCTTTTTATATTCCAGCGCTTTTGCGAGGGATGACTTCTGCTCTTCAGCGGACGCCGCAGGATTTCCTGCTTCAAAGTGCGCACGCACTTCATCGGCGGAAAGTGCACGGTCGAAGATGGCGAGTTCGTCAACATCGAATCGTCCGCCTCCATTCCCTATTCCGCCTATATGCAGGCCTTTAAAATCCATCTCGAGAAGATTCAATGCCCATTGATCCGTCATCGGAACTGGCACATAGGGTCCGGGGCATTCCTTTTCGGCTTTTTGGACACCGTCAATGAACATTTTCATCATCTTGCCGTCCCAGATGCAGACCAGCTGGTGCCAGATTCCCGGTTCAAACGGGGTTGCTGAAACAATCACAGGGCCAGAGGATAATCCCATCCGGAATTCAACCTGCCCGTTAGGCACCCAATTGGCTTTGTTGTATGTGACTTTAAATCCGCTCTTGTAGCCGTCGCCGATATCGAAAAGCCGACATGGCTCATTATGCGGGCGGATCCAGGTCTCCAGCGAGAAAACTCCGTTTTTCGTGCCGTTGAACTGGGAACGTACCACGCAGATATGTGCAAGCCCGTTTCTCAATGCGCTCTTTCCCGGCCAGCGCCCTTCCGACCATTCCGGAAAAGTCTGGAACAGCGGTGAATTCCATATCCACCAGCGTTCCTCGCGGGATTCGCCATAGGGGGAATTGGAGATGATTGTCATTAATCCCTTCTTGTCGCCTGCGATGTTCGCAGTCGTCAAACCTTTTCCTTCATCGAAAAGGTAAAGCCTGACAAGCGAGGGATCCTTAATCAGTTTCTCGCTGTGCGCCTTCCATCTGGAAAAGGACTCGTCTTTCGGACCGGAAGCCGCCGGTTCGGCGGCAGGCAAAATCCCGGTGGCGGCGATCAGGGCTGCGGCAGACACGATAAACATTGTTAAACAGCGATTCAACGGATGCATGAAAACCTCCAAGTTTTAATTTTATTTATTGTACAGTTATATGAACAAACATCATGGTTTCTCAATAAGCGGGGGACGGTACACCCGCAATGCCGTCAGCGCAGGCGGCATTCCCGGAGATGCGATCAGGGTCAGCTTGTGCCTGCCGTTGGGAAGGCCCTGTGCAGCCGTCACTGCGGATTCGGCTCCCGGAATCGCCGCTGGCGGCTTATACTCGTCGGCAAAGATCGGCACGGCGCTCCAGGAGACGCTGAAATTTTCCGGCAACGGTTTCTTTGTGTAGGACCGTGCAAATGCGAGATGCCAATCCCCGGGCGCTATGACCACCCGTCCGGATTTCGACACAAAGCGTTCCGTACTGCTTCCCGTACCGTCAGGGCCGGTTACGGAACCGTTCACCTCAAAGCGGAAGCTCTTAAGATCGTCACTGGCGTCAATGATTTTCGCAGTCCAGTTCTCGGGAATCAAAGGCACCTGGGAGCCGACCTGCATGAGTACCGGCCACCAGACATCAGGATACGACGAGGTGCGTGTGAAAACGACAGCCCCCGGGAAACTGGAGGGCGCGCGACCGTCAATCAGCACTTTTGCGGATGCGGATGACGCCGCCTGGGGGACGATGGACAAACGGCTGCAGTAGAGGTCGGCCTTTCCTGCAACCCCCTTGGACATGGCGCCGAAACGGAATCCGACGAAGGCGGTGCCGGGAGGCGTGTCAACTTTCTGAACGAAATCCCGCCATTTTGATGCTGCCGCAGCATCAGATCCGGCAAGCGGTTTGAAATCGATCCATTCTCCTTTTTTGCCGAGGAATGCAACCCCTCCGCTGCCTGTGCAGTAATCCGCCTTGCCTGACAACTCTGACTTCAGCCGATAAGAAACGCCGTAGGTGGTCTTCTCCGCAGCCGGAACAGTCTGAATCCACCAGAGATGAGTCGGATCACTGGTCCCAATAGATATGCGCAGCGCCTTTTCCCAGTCCAGATCGCCGACACCCCAGTCAATTGCGGCGGCGCTCTCAGGTTTCATCTTCTTGAAGTTTGAAGTTTCCCATGTCCAGCCGGGGACCGTCTTCCCCTCCCCCTTCGACAGGTCGGCATTCTGGACGATATTGCCGGAACCGTCTTTTGCCGATGACGCCTCCGGACTGCTGATCAGGTCTATCCTGTTTCCCTCGAACTCGAATTCGAGCCGGTTGTCCACCCAAGGTTTCGCTGTGTCCAGAACCGTGGTGACTACCCGGCCGCGCCAAGCGGCGTCTCCCTGTTCCGGACGGTAGCGCAGGTTCCGTTTTACCAGTTCTTCCATCAAATAGCAGCCCCTCTCATTAAGGTGCACCGCATCCTTGAGCAGCGCTTTCGCGGGCAGATTGTTGTCCCGCAGATAGCGTTTCCACTCGCTGCGAAGTTCGCAGAGCTCAAGGCCGTACTTTGCGGCAAGTCCCGGCAGGAAGACATAGTTCTTCCACGCGTCCGACTTCCGGTCAGTCAGCTTGGCGGGACCGGTCTCCTCCGTAAGTTCCGCATCCTTGATGACATGGTCGTTCACGATCAGGATATCCGCCGTGCTGCGCTCCAGTGTCCGTCGGATAATCGTCTCATAGTCCGCCGGATCCGCAAAATAAACGTGGAAGATCATCAGGTCCGGGTAAAACGGGTAAAGATCGGCTTCGGCAGTCTTGACCAGACGTTCAGCCCCGAACCCGCCGATCGCGAGGTGGGCGACGACAAAATCGGTGTTGGGATAGGTCTCTTTCAGATACTGTTCAACCTTCCTCGCCCAGGGTTGCGCGGTGATGGACTGTCCGTAAAACAATACCCGCACGGTATTCCTTTTCTCAGGCGTGCTCTTCGCCATAAGCGTCATGGCGCGCTGGATGTTCCGTCCAAATCCCGGATCATTTGACGGAGCAGCCGGAACCGCCCAGGACGGCGTCTCCGCCGACACGGCTTGCGCCAGGCAGATTAAAAAAAACATCGGCGCGAGCACATTCCGCATGATGCGGACGCCTGCAGATCTCATTGTCATTTCCACAGTTGATTCCCCTTTTACCTCATTAGCTTGACGTTAAGAAATTTCAAAGCTTACCAATACCAAGACACGCTAAAGCCGTGAACTCCAACAAATTCCATCTGTCGTCCGTCTTCTGTCGTCTGTATTTTTCCCATTCAATGTTCGATGTTGAATGTTCGATGTTCAGATTATTTGTATTCAACGTTGCGGGCCTTGTCCGCCCAGTTTGTAACGGCCCCAGGCGGACGTGTTGAGGTTGTTGGCGCTGATCCCGTGCAGCGCCATCTGCACGCGGCGGCCGAACATCGCCCCCGTCTGGCCGAGTTTGTCGTCGTTGTCGTCTATTGAAACATCAAGATTGAACTGCGAGCCGTCCAGCAGTTGCAACGGGCTTCCGTCGACCGGTCTGATGGTTCCCTCGATCAGATATCCGCCGCCATGTTTTTTCCCGACGCATGTGATTGCAACCGGAGGCGGATTTTTCCCCATGGCCCGCACAGGACATGGTATGACGGCCGGCCCGGTTCGCGGCACGATTAAGAACTGGGTGGCGCCCGGCGTATATTTTTCGACACGTTCGGCGTAAGGCCGGCAGTCGAGGAACAGTTCCACGCTGTCGAAAAGATATGACTTCTTCTCCTCTTCCTCGTTCATAGGGGGACGAAGAACGTCGTCGCGCACAGTGATCAGGAAGTGTATGCCCTTTGCCGTCCAGCAACTCTTGTAGGTGAAGGAGAGGTCGTCGCCATTTCGCCAGAATGCCGGATTCACTGCACCTTCCACGGGTCTGCCTATGACTGCCTGCGCGGCAGTATTGGCGACCTGTTCCGGAATCGCGGCCCATTTGGCAATATCTCCATCGAGTTTGAATTCGCCCGCCATTACCGGCACGCCAAGCACTTTGCCATGGGATTTATAGCCGCCGATCTGCTGTACAGTCACCAAAGTGCCGTTAGCATTGACAGAGAGGCGCAGCCAGTGATCCCCTTTCCACATATCGCCGGTTTCCCAGCCGATGCGGATCTTCCGTTTCTCCTTTGGGTTAAGGGTAAAATCTTTCTCGGTGCTGGCAACTCCGCATGAGACATCTGCGCGGATTGACATTTTCGCCGGTGTATCAAAAGGATTGCTTATCTCAGCCAAGACATCAGTGCCGGTCTTAGGCTCCAACAGTGACGGCACCGATTCAAAACGCACACACTCGTTCACCCCGAAGAAATCAGGAACGGCAAAAAGGTATAGCGGCTCCATATCCATATCGATGCGCAGCAAACCGCCTTCCCCGGTCTTCATTTCCAAAGGATTCCCGAGATAGTCCATGCCTTTGATGACGACACCGGACTTGTCGGCAGCCTTGAACACCTGCGAGACGCGTTTGTCGGAAAACAGTACGGCGGTCGTAGATCCCCTCTTGTCCTTGACTGCGACACAGACGGAACCGAGCAAACCGGTCGGGACAAGTCGCGTCGAGGCTGCGTTGATGATCACGGACTGCATGGCCGCAAGCGCCACGCCCTTTTCCGTGAGCATCTGGGCGCCGCCCGGAAAGGGCTGTGATGTGGGATAGGGTTGCGAAGGGCGCATCAGCATGAAAAAT
>JBAZRS010000298.1:0-6752 GCA_041662825.1 Victivallales bacterium
CCTGCATCGCCCTTGGTGTTCAGCCCCGTCTGCCGGTTCAAGTCATCATAGATGTTTGAAGCGTCGAACACGCTTGATCCAATGATTTTTTCAAGTGAGCCCATGTCGGTATATTTTAAGCCCAGTGCTTTAGACTCGCCGGCGGGAGTAAATTTTGCAGGCGCATATATTTTGTCAGTATACTGGTAAGAAGTTTTACTGCCGTCAGATGAAAATACCGACGCTATCTGGCCTGTCTTGGGGCGATAGGTGTATGTACTTGCAGGTTTGCGTGAATCCTTTGTGCTGACGGTCCGTCCGAGTCCGTCAAATTCGCTTGAGATGCTTGCAAGGCCGTTGATGTTGCTGGAGTTTGATTTTCTGGTGATTTCCTCTGTCGAGATATTACCTTCGAAGCCGGTTGTTTTGACGGTGAAACTTCCTGCCCCGTGAGGGATGGTTTCGACATGAGTTGTCCTGTCGTTTACGGTGTTCCACTGTTCCCGGCCGGTGACAGCGGATTCATTGACGTTAACGATATTTCCCGTTGAGTTATGAACTGTAGAAGTTTTCTGGGAGACAGTCTTGCCGTTTTTCTGAATGACGGCATTTGTAAAGTCGGTAGTGACTCCGTTTACGGTTTGCCGGGATATTTCGTTTTTTGCATTGTAAATAGTTGATGAAGCGCGCCCTTCGGAATCATATGAGCCGTTAGGTCGACCAGCATTGTCGTAAGTGTTCTGTGTCCAGTATCCCGACGAATTCTCAGTGCGGTGTGGTTGCCCGAGCATATTATAATAGGTGATGGTCCAGGCTGCACCACGCATTTCCTTCACCCAACTTCCTTTTACAGGATCGACTCCGTAATCATAGTTGACAGGTCTAACGGCAGATCCATAGATTGCATCAATTGAACCATCAAGATTCTTTTGGATTGTCTGATTTGTGCCGTCCGGATAGTTTATTTCAGTTTTAGTCCCAGTATATGTATAAGTGGTTTTTCCGATAGAATCGCTATGGGATGTGATGCGGCTCAGCGAGTCGTAGGTCCAGATCTCGGACTTTGTTTCACCATTGCCTTTCGGGGCTGTCGTGATCCCTGTGACATTTCCTAGCGCGTCATAGCTTCGGGTGATGGCGGCGGACGGTGTTTCCTCCTTGATTATTCTGCCAATGGCGTTGTACGTATAGGTGGTTATGTTGCCGTTTCCGTCAATATATTTTGTAGGACCGTAGAGGCAGTAATCGCTGAAGGTCTCAGTTGTACCGTCAATGTGTGTGGTGCTAGTTATTCGTCCGAAGGAGTCGGTGGCGGATATGAATGATTCAATTATTTCAGATGAAGGCCCGTCTGTGATCTTTTTCGACCAGGTTATTCCACGGGGATTTGTTACGGTTTCGATTGTAGACAGAAGTGTATTGTCATTTGCATGAATCTTGGAAATATTTTGGGTATTTGTCCTAATTCCTTTGAAATGTGAAGAATCAGAATTTATCGGTTCACCATACGCCTCCATGTTAGGTACGCTGTTTTCTGTTTGCGTGGGAGACTCTGATGAAAGAAGAACAAGGCCGTATTCCCACCACCAAGTGGTATAAAATTCAGTGTTTGTCAAATTTGAGATGTCGTTCCATGATGCGCTTTTTACTGTGCATGTTTTTCGGATAGATACAAGATCTCGGGTTAGCCACCACCACAAATATAGATCGATAACATAATATGACCTAGCGGTTTCAAATCCCTTTGTATAGGTGACAATTGTTCTTGGGAATTCCCATATGTTTCTGACATCGGCGATAACTTCATACATATCATGCAAATCATAGTTTTCATTTCCGGGGTAATCATGCCCGTGCATGCCATAAGAATATTCTTCCTTACGGCATTTACCCGGATCCGGCTTTTCAGATAGGAGAGGCTCATTTTTAAACGGTGAGAAAATATTTGAAATCCATCCGTTCCCGTCATATTCATAATATTTCCAAGAATTGTCGGGATACATAATGGATTTGAGCTTTTGAGATTTTTTCGATGTGTTGGGAAATTTTTCCTCCCCTTCGTAATATGTGTATCTTGTTTCATTTAAACTTCCATTGCAGATTTCCTTTATAGAACAGAGAAGGTCGTCGGAGTTATATTTATATGTTGTTTCAATGACGCCTGTCCCCGGAATGTTTTTTGAGATCACCACCGTTCTGGCTTTCCCGGAAATGTCAGATTGAGTTTTTGACGATGATGTTCCGTCGGGATAAGTAATTGTGTTTCCATTGATGGATATTTCATATTCGGTTTTTCCATCAATCGCCAAATTAGGCGGTACTTTCTTTTTGATTTTATTTATTCTTCTGTTCACATCGTATTCCAACGACACTTCGATGGTATTTGTCCCATCTTTTGTTTTGTAAATGAGCTTCGAAAGCAGGGTGTCTTCATTCCATTCATAATCAATGTCATAGTTGAAGCCATGTACTAGGGAGGGATTATTTCCGTC
Organism: Victivallales bacterium; assembly: GCA_041662825.1. Taxonomy (GTDB): domain Bacteria; phylum Verrucomicrobiota; class Lentisphaeria; order Victivallales; family GWF2-50-93; genus GWF2-50-93. The sequence continues at coordinate 2,472 of JBAZRS010000298.1, forward strand.
TGTTAACTCAATTCCTGGTTCTGCAACACCACCCCAAATGCTGCCACTGGCTTTGCTTGAGAATTCCAAGCTATTAAAAAATAAAGTTCTGAAAATAAATGAATTGAGCTCACCACTAGTATCAATAAAATCATGAACACCGTATCCACCAGTATAATCATGGGAAATCCCGGAATCAAACTGTAAAAAATAGTGACTGAAGCTTAAGACTGATGTTTCATCGTTAGTGTCGTAGTCAATTTCTTTCCTTATAAGTCTGTATGTTCTCTTTGAATGGATGCCGGTGGGGATTCCGATGTCGGAGAAGTTCCTTTTTGCCGGATCCCATGGAAAATCGAAGATAACAACCTGACCGCGAGGGCGAACAGCACCAATCCGTTTGATGTGAATATTATTAACAATGTCATCTCAGTACTGTCCCAATATTAGTTAAACAGCAGCAACTGCTTGCAACTATCACTTTTGTTTTCTGGCGCATTTACACTCAAAAGCAATTCTTTCAAAGACGCTTTTTCGAATAGAGTCAAATTCAAAATCTGAAGGATTTCATACGCACTTTTCTCTATGCCGAGCTCCTTCTGCATTATGAAAACCATGGCATAAACGCATATTGCTATCCATATCTGTGTCTTAACTGCATTTTCGGTTGTCCCGAAGAAGGTCTTTATCCTCAGGTTCTGCTTTATCCATTTGAAAAATATTTCTATTCTCCATCTGCACTTGTACAGGAACGCAATTGTCTTTGCAGGGAGATTGAAGTTGTTTGTCAGGAAAACCAGAAGTTTCCTCCTTTCCAAGTCCCTGTATTTTATCCGTCTTAAAACTGTGGGATAGTGTTTTTTCGGATAGTAACCTCGGAGGAGTATGACTTGATCTGAAATTATCCCGTCCTTCCGAGATGCCCTGCGCTTTTTCACGACTCGATATTGAAGATTCTTTTTCGCCCGTATCACAAAGAAGGCGCAGGCCAGACAAAACTTGTAAAGCCTCCGAAAATCCAAATAGCCCCTGTCCATGATATAAATTGCGCCAGGCTCCAATTCCAAATTGTCCAATATATTCACGTCGTGAACTTTTCCGTCTGTGATGTAAATCACGGTCGGCATAGAGCTCTTGACTTCCATGAGTGTGTGAAGCTTTATTGCTCCCTTCCTCTTGCGGAACCGCGCCCATCGAAACAGGCTCAGGCAGAGGTCTATCGTTGTAGAATCCAGTGCGTATACGGCCTGTTCCAGGTCCTCCGAAACCTGTTCGTCCTCGTAAAGCTTCCTTGCACGGCAGATGAGAACTTGTGCGATTTCCGCAAATATCCGCCAGTCCCTCATCATGTTTGCATGCGATAGATTGTTCAGGCTCGGCTTGTTCCTTACTCCCATATGATAGAGCCTTGGGCCAAGCGCATCCAGACATGATACGGTATCCCTCAGACTTTCCCTGTATGCTATCTGTGCAAACGCCATGACATAGAATTGTTCCAGACAGGAGAATGCTTTGACCTTGTATTCCCCTCTGTATTTTTTCACGCATCTTTGAAATTCGTATGACGGAAGAAACTCCATCAGCTGTGCAAATATTGTCTTCCCCTTGTTCATCATCCATTTCCTTTCTGTGAAATGGATATGAATAGGGAATTTCGCATCCCGATTTCAAATCGAAAAATTTGTAATCCGCACTTATCATATTATTTTTCAACATGTTACATCAATTTATTGTTTCAACGTTGGGACACTACTGTAAAAAAGTAAAGAAATGATGGCAGCTTGAAATTTCAAGGCGACGTCCTTATGAAGAGATTTTCAAATGCGTCTACTGTTATATTGTCGCTGATCGCACTTGTGATCGCCGCCTTGCTCTATCCTCGTGCCGCACACTCGTATAAGGGAAAAGAGAGGATCGTTCTTTGGGGGCCCGTCTGGCTCGGTGACTCGATGAGGCTTGTCGCAGAGAAGTTCGAAAAGCAGTATCCTGAGTACAAGGTCGAGATCGGCAGCGCAACCGTCCGTGATGTGACCGGGGATCCGACACGTTTTCTTCTGGGCGTGGCGGGGAATGTGCCGCCTGACCTCATCTACTTCGACCGCTTTGCGATAGTGGAATGGGCGAGTCGCGGAGCCTTCACCGACCTGGGCGGATACGTCGCCAATGACCGAGGCGTCAAAGACGGCATCTTCGAGGAGAACTTCATTCCGAATGCCTGGAACGAATGCAAGTATAAGGACGTGATATACGCGATCCCCAACAGTTGCGACACCAGGGCCATGTACTACAACAAGGACGCGCTGATCCGCGCCGGCTATGTCTACAGTGGGAACGATCCGGAAGTTGTTTCCGGGAAATGCAGGGCAGGGGACGCGAGGCCTCCGGTCACTTGGGAGGAACTTTGCCGCAAGCTCGTGGATTCCGATGCTAAAGTCGCAAACGACGGAACCGTCACGGTATCCCCCGATGAGATTGATATTGTTGCAGCCGGCGCAAAGCCGGGAGATGTCGTTGCAGTAATCTCAGCCACTGCACAGGGACGCGTCTTCCGAGCCAGAATTGCGGAAATCGTCGGGAAGAACAGTCTGAAACTCGACTTTGAGAAGGAGCAGCCTGCAAACCTAAAGGCAGTACCAGATTACTGCACCGGCGCATGCCGGATAAAGATATTCGACCAGAATTCATATATTGTAAAACTCACACGCTTCGATTCCGCGAGCGGCACCATCAGGAAGGCCGGATTCATCCCGTTCTTCGGGAACAGCTGGCTTTACATGTACGGGTGGCTCAACGGCGGCGAGTACATGACGGCAGACGGATCTAAATGCACCCTGAACGATCCACGGATTGTCGAGGCGCTGCAGTTCCTGACAGACATGTACGACAGTCTTGGCGGCATCGAAAATGCAATGATATTCCAGAATTCAAATCCTACGAACATGCTTGACCTTTTCCTGGACGGAAGTGTTGCCATGAAGATCGACGGCGACTGGTTCATGCCAACCATAAGCGCGTTCAAGCCGAATCTGAGTTTCGGTCTCTGTCCGGCGCCGATACCCGAAGCCCGGCTGAAAGCGGGGGGCAGGTCCTGCGGCTGGCTCGGTGGATTTGCGTATGCGATACCATCTACGGCGAAAAAGAAGGATGCCTCATGGAAACTCCTGCGCTGGCTCTGTTCGATGGAGGCTAACAGGACAGTCTCTGAGTTCGAGGATTCGGTGTCGAAGTCAAAAGGGCAGATTTATTTTCCGCGCATGCATCCCGATGTCCGCTACACGGAATTCCTGCAGAAGGAATACATCGACAAGTCGCCCGCAATCTCGGACGATTTGAAACATACTTACTCTGTATACAAGGATCTTCTGCCGGACAGCAGGTTCCGTCCGGTGACTCCCATAGGGCAGAAGCTCTGGAACGAGCAGGTCCGTGCCGCGGAAAACGCAATTGCGCATGTGATGTCACCGCAGGATTCCCTCGATTACGGGACCGACCAGGTGCAGATAGCGCTGGACCGTGTGCTTCATCCGCCGACGGGGCCTGAGATCCCTTGGGGCAAGCTAATCGGTTTATATTGTTTCAGCATACTGGTTTTCATATCTGGAATGGTTCTCTGGCAGAGGTCGCGCAAATATGCGCCACGTTCCATCAGGAGCAGATGGTACGAGGGATACATATGCGCATCGCCCTGGCTGATCGGGTTCTTCACATTTGGCGCGGGCCCGATCGTCTTCTCGATAATCATCAGTTTCTCGCATTACGATGTCTTGAATCCGGCGAAGTTCATAGGCTTCGACAATTACGTGAACCTCTTCCATGATCCGATATTCTGGAAGAGCCTGCAGAACACTGCGTTCATGATAATCTCTGTCCCGATCTCGCTGCTTGCCGGACTTGGGCTGGCGATATTCCTTAACAATAATGTGAAGGGCATGCAGTTCTACCGCACGCTTTTCTACCTTCCTGCGATCGTTCCCGCGGTGGCGGCGTTCATACTGTGGATGAAGATACTGGATCCGAACATCGGGCTGCTGAACCAGATGCTGCGCGGGATAGGCGTCTCGGATCCTCCGAGCTGGCTGACTTCGCCGCTCTGGGCGAAACCGTCGATAATACTCATGGGGCTCTGGGGCGTAGGAGGCGGGATGATCATCTGGCTTGCAGGACTCAAGAACATTTCCGAATCGCTTTACGAGGCGGCGGCGATAGACGGTGCGAACCGCTGGCAGCAGTTCCGGCACATAACGCTGCCGATGCTCACCCCGTACATCTTCTTCAATCTGGTCATGGGGATGATCGGCGTCT
>JBAZRS010000299.1:0-6747 GCA_041662825.1 Victivallales bacterium
CTGTGGAGGCTGAAGACAAAGCGCACGTCCAGCCGCACACGGGCAACATGATATGGCAGGGCGACTGCCTCCAGTTCGGTTTCAATATTGATCACGGCAGGAAATTCGAGCTCAGCGGCAACGGGCTTGCGGACATGGCGCAACGGGCGCGATCCAGCGAGATTGCGTTCGCACTCACCAAGGAGGGACCGCAGGTGTACAGGCACATGACATACGATCCTGAGAAGCTTAAGGAGGGATCTGTTCCCAAGGGCTCTGTTCCTCTTGCCGCCACATGGAAGGACGGCCTGCTTGTCTACGAGGCAGCCATCCCATGGAAAGAAATTGCTTTCGAAAAGGCACCCAAAGAAGGGGATATCATAGGATTCTCCCTCAGCATCAACGACTCCGATGATCCCGCACAGCCAGACCCGACAGCACTTGGCATGTTCGACCTCAAGAAGGTAGATCATTTCGGTATGCTGATCCTTGGCGGCGCTCCAGGGAAAAAATGATCTAGGTAATTTTAAAATTACGAATTTCGGAGATTTTTACAAAAACAAAAGACAGCCAATTTATAAACTTTGAATTTTTCAGGGTTTTGAAAGATGAAAGAACATCTAAATGTCATCCGCAGAGAGTCGCGAAAAAATATTGATTAACGAGATAGTAGAGGCTGTCAAATCCATTTCTGCTTCCAGTTTCGAGACCAAGGGGTATGAAGTGGATCTGTACCGGCATCTGGTAAAAACTTCTTCCTGGACGGAAATGCACTGCGCCGCTGACGGGCAGATGCAAAAACTCGATGTGAACGGGCAGATATGGTCCGATGCAATACAAGAAGCTCTGGATGCGCATGGCAATGTTATAATTCCAGAACGTGATGCCCCCTACTATATTGACAGACCCATCACTTTAAAGTCTGGTCATCACCTGGCCGTGGAGGGGAAAGGTCGAGTCATTCTTAAACCAGGCAGCAATTGCTGCATGATATGCAATAATCATGTCATCTGTGGACAGCTTGGAGAGGTAGGCCTGCAGGATGCTGATACTGGAATCGTTATTGAGGGGGGAATATGGTCAACGCTGGCGACGGCACGAGGTGAATCAAATGGCAATCTCAGCGGCGCTGTTGAGGCGGGTGGAAGAACCAATGACGCTTTTTGCACGAATGGCACGTTCCAGCTCAGCAATGTGAACAAGGTGCGCATCGTAAATGTCACATTCCGTGAATGTCGGCTTCACGGCATACAATTCAGCAATTGCAGCCAATTTCTTGTTGAGAACATACGCTTTGAAGATCATCGGCGAGATGGCGTACATATTAACGGCCCGGCAAATTATGGTATTATTCGGAATATCAGCAACGCCGCAGGGGCGATGGGAGACGACCTTGTCGCTTTAACTGCATGGGATTGGAAACACACCAGCATGACCTTTGGCCCGATTCATCATCTTTTTGTGGAAGGCGTAAATGGAGTCAGTGCAAATCGTCCTGATTGCCAGTCTGAAATCAGGCTTTTAGCTGGAACGAAGAACTTCCCTGACAAGAAAAGATTGGACTGTCATATCGAAAACTGTGTGTTCCGTGACTTGTCAGGCATCAAGACGTTCAAGATGTATGATCAGCCTAATTTGGAGTTGGGGAGGGAAAATGATTATGCGGATCCTGTCGGGCATATGTCTGGTCTGTATTTCAGGAATATCCGACTTGCCGCACTGCCAGACGAACCTGTATTCCAGATCGCGTCGAACATGGATGGAATTTCGATAAAAGACATTCTTGTGGACTTCCCGCTGTCATCAGGCAATAAATTGGTGCGCATTGGCCCTGCCTCGCAAACATATAAACTGGGACAAGCCCCCTCCAAATGGGTTGAACTGTTTTCCCCGGACAGCGTTTGCACGGTGAAGGGACTTGAGATATCTCTTGCAGATTCTTCATATTCCAGCACTGATATAGACAATCTGGTCGAGGTTGTAAACCAAAAAATCAACCACGATTATCCTAATACAACTCCTCGTGGCGGCACCGGGAGCGGAGTTTGGATAAAGGGAACCTCTAAAAATTGACATATGGCGCACCCCAAAGATAATTTCAAAATTACGGAAACTGTGAAACAAAGACACCAAATACAAGGAAGATGGGCATGAAGAAGTGTCTTGCACTGATTTTTGCGATAATAAGCATCTATTCGAGCTCGCAGGAGATCCGTTTCTCCGGGGTGATAGGTCAGAGTCAGCCGTCCGATGCGGATCCTTGCCCTGCCCTGTCATTCCAAGGCGTGGCGTTGGACGGAGCGAATCGGATTTGGGCCGCTCCGGGCGGAAATCGCCTGATTGTCTTTGTAAAAGCCGCCGATGGAAGCTGGCGAGTTGATGGTATGCCGCAACTTCCGGCAGGCACGGCGGGACGGACGGCTGTCTGGTTCAATGGCAAAAACATCGTCGCATGGCTTGGCGACAACCGCGTTGCGATCATAGATACCGAGGAAAGAAAAGTCACAGCAACCTTCAAACTTCCGGATAAGACATCGAGTGTTTTCATGCCTTCCTCTCGCGGAGCCGGGGCGGGGAGATTCGACCTGCTCGCACTAAGCGGTTGTGTCGTCTACGGGATTGGATTTGATGGAGTTGCCGCAGAAAAGCTGTTGACGATGCCGGATCTCCGCGAGGTTCCTTACACTTCAATCGGGATTGATCCGATCAGCGGTGACATTTTGGCGGGGACACCTTATCCCTTGCAGAAGATATTCCGCTTTTCAGCCGACGGAACGCAGGTCGGAAAAGACGGCTGGCCGCGCGGAGGATGGCCAGTGCAGTTTTTTTCAGAGCAGGGAGAAGCGTGTTTTGTCAATCAGTCTGGAGTTATAACCCGACTTCCAGCATCCAGCCTATCCAAAAGCAAAGCTTCCGCAGCAGTCCAATTTGAGTTTGCCCAATCTGTCCAGGGGATCGCCTATAGTCCGGATGGCTCATGCTGGCTTGCCAGCTCGCAGGGGTTGTTAAATGTCGGGACTGACGGGATCTGCATCACGAGACTCGGCGGCATTTCCGACATCCGCTGCCTTGCCGTCTCCAGCAGCGGAGAGGTGATTGCGATGACTGAAAAAGGACAGCGCGCCGTCCGTTTCCTTATCGACGGCAGGCCGTGTTCCGCCCCTATGTCCCGCGGCAATGAACCGTGGCGGGTCGGCGCCAACTGGAAGGATCGCGCAGTGTCCATCGCTCCCGACATCGCAGGCTATTTCGTCCTTGATGACGATGAGATGTGCATTTGGCGCTTTGATCCTGCCCGGACCGTATGGGGAGATACGCCGTGGATGTCGTTGAAAACGTCCGCCTCGTTTACAAAACCTACTGCGATCGCCGTTGGCGAACTCTTTGTATGGGTTATCGACAACGGTTCGCTGTTTGAGTCGGACAGCAGGGACCTTAGCTTTAAAAAGGCCAATGCCGCATTTCCCGAAGGATTCACCCCGTTCTTTGCCGCCGCATGCAACGACAATCTTGTCTTCCTCGCTTCCGAGAAGAAAATTATTGCAATGGAGCGGGCAGGTGACGGTGCCTTCAAAGTCCGCTGGAGCTCTCCGGCGCTGTTCAGGAAAATAGCCGCCATCGCCGCAGGTGAGAGCTGTGTAGTGGTGGCCGATGCGGATGCAGGGGAGCTTGTCTCCATGTCCGCCGCAGACGGCGCAGTTCTTGCGAAGTCCGCAGCACCCGATATTCCGGGCAAAAGATTTTCCCCAACTGCATTGGCGTTCCGGGCGCCCTGGCTAGTGGTTGCCGATCAGGCTGGAAAAAGATTAATCAGATTCCGTATCAAATAATCAAATAGGAGAATATATGAAAACCGGTATCCAAAACTTTATGATATTGGCGATGATGAGCATCGGAACCTGCGCCATTTCGGCCGACTTAACACCATCTGGCGTCATCCAGCCAAGCACTCCGGCAGTGCCATACGGCAGCCGTATCCAGCGTACAATGAGACTTTTAGCCACATCGACTCCAGAGCACAAAAACAAGGTGCGTATCCTCATCTATGGACAGTCCATCAGCTGCGGGCCCTGGTGCGATGCTGTCGTCAAGAAACTGAAGACTGATTTTCCGAACGCCGACCTGGAGCTGGAAAACCGGCAGATCGGCGGATTCAATGCGAACGGGCTCATCGACACCGCCGAAGCCGATCTCTACCCGTTCTACCCTGATCTGGTCATTTTTCATGTATATGGCGGTACTGACGACGGTGCCGCAGGGAAGATGTGCACGCTAGAGAAACTCTATCGCAACTTGCGAAGCCGCACCACAGCCGAGATGCTCACCATCACCCATCATATTGTCGGAAGTGATGATGCAGGCAGGGACAAATGGCTGAAAGTACACGACAACGACTCGGAGGTGATACGCCAGCTGGCTGACAAGTATGGATATGAGGTCGCCGATATCCGTCCAGATTGGAAAAAACATGTCGATGACAACGGCGGAAAGCAGACGACATTTCTTGCCGACGGCACCCATCTGAACCCCAAGGGTCACGAACTAATGGCCAGCCTTGTCATCCCACATCTGAAATTCAATCCTGAACAGAAACAATCCTGGCGTGAAATGGTCAAGGCCTACACGGCTGACGGCAAACGCTGGGATTCTGACAAGGAGGAGCTTCCATCCAAGGGAGATCTCTTGTCCAAACCGGTGAAATTCCAGTTCGACGGGAATCGGGTTGATCTGATAGCCATGCCGATCAAGGACGGAAAACCCGGAACGGCCAAGATACTGATTGACGGGAAAGCACCTTCAACTATTCCGGGAGTTTATGCAACGACACGGGCGAGCCAGGCGCCGAAATGCTGGTGGCCGGCGCTGAGGAGGGTGGAAATCGGCAGTGACTCGGTTCCTGTCGCCGAAGACTGGACGCTAACCTTCACCAAAGTCAACGAGAAGGCGACTGAATTCGAATACGAGCTCAAGGGCTCTGTCACCGGTCCGGACGGCAACGGGGACAGCAAGGGGAAATTCACATCTAAGTCGGGGAGGATGATCATTGATCCCAAATGGTTCACCATTACATCGGCATTCATCAACTTCAAAGAGGCGCCAAAGTCCGGTTTCGAGGTTAAGTGGAGCGTTGTCGCCAAATGCGCAGACACATGGCGCCCCAATCCGACGCCCGATCCGGCGAAAGAGGACAGGGCGATTCTTGCCCAGGCTTTGACGAATTCATCCCATACGCTTGAGATCATTCCCAATGGGGATGGATCACTGGGTCTGCGCGCCATCGTAGTCTATCAGCCGCCGGTAAAGGAGTAAATAAATGGTTGGTATTTCCTGGATGCGTGAAGGGCCGTTTGGTGTGATGGTTCACTGGACAAGCCGGATCATGCCGCAGTCTGGAACCCCAGAACCGGACTGGAACACGCGCGTCGACTCCTTTCCGGTGGAGGAGTTCGCAGACACTCTTTTGCGGGTGGGTGCGAAATGGCTGATCTTCACCTGCGGGCATTGCGGAGATGCATTCTGTGCGCCGAACTCGGCAATAGAACGTTACTTTCCCGGACATTGTTCGAGTCGTGATCTGATTGCAGAACTCGGATCGGCTCTGCACTGCCGCGGATTAAAGCTGATTGTATATTTTCAAACAGAGATAGACCATGAATCGGAAGCAATGCGGATTGCATTTGGCTGGGACCTGGATCCCAGGGACAAGACTGTATTTCAATGCCGCTGGATGGAAGTCCTCAGGGCGTATTCCGAGCAGTGGGGCTTTCTAGTTGACGGCTGGTGGTTTGATAGCTGTTATGATTCAAAGGAGAAAACTTTCCTGCGTACACATGGTGCAGGATGGGACAACAGCCGCTTCAACGTATCCGAATGGTTCGGTGCTGCACGAGCCGGAAACGCCCTGGTACTTGTCGCCATGAATTCCGGTGTCGCCAAGGACCGGCATACATGTGTGTTTCCGGAATTTGAGGATTATCTGGCGGGTGAATCCAACGATCTTTCGATCAGACCCGGAAATACTGAATTGCAGGATGGCAAGCAGTGGCATGGACTCGTTTGGCTTGACTGTTTCTGGGGGCATTTTGAAAAGTCAGGGATAATAGAGCCGCCGAGGTATTCAGATGATCAGCTTCTCGATTATCTCGGAGAATGTAAGCGTCACAAGGGAGCTGTCACGTTCAACATCGGTATCTACGAGGACGGAACTCTGGCGGAGGCGACGATGGCGCAACTCGAACGCCTTGGCAGGACACTTAAAAAAATTTAAAATTCATGAATATCAAATATCAGATATTTATCTTCTGCGAATTGCGAAATTTGCACATGGTGTGCGGCAATTTACCGTGTCGGGCGTAGCCTCTTGACGAAGACTGATTGCCGCTTTTAATGACGGAATTTATTCCGTCCCGTAAAATGCCGCGAAATAAATTTCGCGAAACAAGGCGGTAACAAGTTCCCGCACTCCAAGTGATTCGTCCGCTGTGGCGGACTCATCAATAAATTTAAATATAGGAAAATCATTCAAGACACAATTGAAGCGGAGTTTCTTGTTCAAAACTGGATATTCCGAGTCGCGGCACCTGGTCGTATAATTAAAGGATTGTAGAAAAATGGATAATCTAAATTCAAAAACTGATTGGTTTCACGAGGCGAAATGGGGAGTGTTCATGCACTTTCTGGCGGCGCCGGCGAGTAGCAGCCAAGGCGCGGAGACAGATGCCGAGGCATGGAACAAGAGGGTGGACTCTTTTGATATCACGGGAGTTG
>JBAZRS010000300.1:0-6726 GCA_041662825.1 Victivallales bacterium
GCAATTATGACGGAGTCGTGCCTGTCCTGAATTTGCAGTGGTCGGAATAGGGGGTATAACCAGATCTTATAGAAATTGTGAAGTTATCAGTAATCAGTGGCCAGTAATCCGAAATTTTAGATAAGGGAGTTTTACATGATTGACGTAATTTTCATAAAGACAGTATTGAAATCAATATGCGCCGTAGGGAGAATACATCTTAAACAGATATTGCCTCTTGTTCTTGTGATGGCCGTTTCCGGATTGACTGCTTTTGCCGACGTTTCACTTCCCGCCATAATCTCGGATCATGCCGTATTGCCGCGTTCCCAAAAGACTGCCATATGGGGGAAGGCCGAACCTGGGGAGGCTGTTTCCATATCTCTCGGAGGGCTGAAGTCTCAAACAGCTGCCGGTGCGGACGGGAAATGGAAGCTTGATTTTGACCTCTCGAATACCGGCGCCGGCCCGTTCGAACTGCTTGTCCAGGGAAAGAACTTGATCACTGTCAAGGATGTGGTTGTAGGTGACATCTGGCTTTGCTGCGGGCAGTCAAATATGGCGTTCACCCTGAGATATTCACTTGGGTCTAAGGAGGAGATCGCTCGTTCGGCCAATCCGTTCCTCCGGCATTTTTCCGTGAAACACAATATTGCCGAAACTCCCCGGGATTCTCTGGAAGGAACTTGGATAGTGGCTTCTCCTGAGACTTCCGGAGGATTCACTGCGCTAGGCTATTATTTCGGTGCAACGCTTCAGCGGGAACTTAAAATTCCCATCGGCCTGATCAACGCCTCGTATAACGGCAGTTCGGTTGTATCGTGGACGAGTCAGTCAAGTCTTGAAGCCGATGACATCAAGGAACGGACAACATACCTTTCCCTGCCGAAACGCTTCAAAGAACATCTGGAGCGATATCACGATTGGGAAACCAAATACGAGCGTAAGGACAGCCCGTCCACTGATCCTCAGCTTTTTGCAGATCCGAAACTGGATACATCCTCCTGGACAGAAGTGAAAATGCCAGGCCCAGTCTCTGCCCCGGGCCTTCCCGACGCCGGTGCAGTATGGCTGCGACATGTCGTGAAGGTCGAAGCCGGGCAGGCGAACAAGCCTTTGCGCATCTGCTTTGAGGAACTCCGTTTCGGTACCGTTTACTGGGATGGCGTGAAGATCGACGAAATGACACCTGACACCTTCCGCAAAGCCGTTTCCTGGCAGCCCCCATGGACTATAATGGTGCCGGAAAAACTTGTGCATGGAGGTGAGTCCGTCCTGGCACTGCGCCTTTTCAGCCCCGACAAAGTGGCGAATCTCAAGTTCAGCCCTGCGAAAATACCCCTTTTGACCGGCGTCTGGCTGGCAAAATCAGAATATTCATTTCCCCCTCTGTCCGCTGCCGCCAAAAAAGAGTATCCGGGAATTCCCCCTGTCAAGGATTTCCAAGACTTTTTTACTCCGTCATCACTTTTCGACGGCATGATCCACCCGCTTGTTCCCTGCAAGATCAAAGGTGTGATATGGTATCAGGGAGAAGCGAACACCCATAACGCAGCATATTATCGCACCCATTTCCCAAGCCTGATAAAGGATTGGCGCTCATATTGGGGCTCCGAACTTCCATTCTATTTCTGCCAGCTTCCCAACCAGGGGATCAAGGATGTCGTTCCGAGTGAAAGCAAGTGGGCTGAACTGAGGGAGGCCCAGGTGATGGCACTGGCACTTCCTTACACTGGACAAGCCGTCCTGCTGGATACCGCCGATGCCGCTCTGCATCCATCGAACAAAAAAGACCCTGGCGAACGTCTCGCCCTAATCGCAATTGCCAAGACCTATGGTCGTTCCGTGGTCTATTCCGGCCCGGTCTACAGCTCGATGCGCATTGACGGTGACAAGGCCAGGATAAAATTCCTCAATGCTGACGGAGGCCTTATCGCCAAACCGCTGCCTTCCGTTCATGTGCTGAAGTATGCATCCGTCTCCCCGGATGTGCCGGTCACTGCGCCCTTGGTTCTTCCAAGCCCGGGAAGCAAGGTCCAAGGTTTCGCAATCTGCGGAGAGGACCGCATTTGGAAATGGGCCGATGCGAAGATTGAGGGGCCGGACGAAGTCGTGGTCTGGAATCCTGAAATATCGAAGCCGGTGGCGGTTCGTTATGCATGGGCGGACAACCCCACATGCAATCTTTTCAATGCGTCCGGACTTCCCGCCTCACCGTTCCGGACAGATGTTTTTTCAACATCAGTGAAAAAATAGTAATCCCTAAGTTTATGCCGTAGAGGTCGGTTAAAGTTACAAAGGCACAGAGGCACAAAGTGAAAGAAGACAACAAAAAATAAAACACTTGAATAAAAAGGAGATAAGGCGATGAAAACGAAAAGAACAGGCTTTTCCGGCGGACGGTTCACGGCTTTCACTCTCATTGAGCTCCTGGCATGCCAAGGCGTAGCCCAACTTGTCCGGCGTAGCTTTGGTGAAGACGGAAGGGCGGCTGTATCCGGCGCAGCTTCCGAGCGAAGTCGGAAGCGCACAATTAAATTCACATTAATTGAGCTCCTGGTTGTAATCGCGATAATATCAATTCTTGCGGCACTGCTTCTTCCCGCACTAAGGGCCGCAAAGGATCAAGCTCGAGCCATGTCCTGCATTAACAGTCTGAAGCAGATAGGGATCGGAACCCAGATCTATTTCAACGACTGGGATTTTACGTTTCCCAACATGAACACTACGTGGCAAGGGTATACGTTTGTAACGGGGAGCGGGCTTCTTCATCTGACTGATTACATAAATCTCCCCCAATCCACGTGTCCCGACCATCCGAGCATGCTAAGCGGGACAATGCAGAAAAATTCCGCCTATCAGCAATATTGCTACGCCTATAATTTGCATCTGACAAGCAAACCGCTCCATATCGCAAGCATCAGGAAACCTGCGCGGACAGGAATCTACGCGGATGGCTTTGTCTATAACTTGCGGGGAAATGACGAGTGGTACTCGCTTATTACATCTGGCGGCGTAACCAGATTCCGTGCAGACGCCCGGCACATGAATAAAATCAACAATCTGTTTATGGACGGACATGCCGAGCGAATGGTTAAAGATTCGGCAAGGCTCACTTTCACCGGGGCGGCAGGCCCATGAAAGATTTGAATGGGGAATTTATTTTACAAGGAGACAACTGTGTCTGTTCGACAAGATAAGCTGAAGGCAAAAGTTTTTGTCCGATACGAGAACCATTTCGATCTCGTATGGCGGAGATGCTGGAAAAAAAATTACCGCCATCTCGGCCTTTTGTACCGTTCGTATGCCGATGTGGAGGAGGCCCTGATCTCCAGGTGTCTGGAACTCGCGGATAAACAAGGGGCGGCATTCCAGCTTGAACAGGCGCTTTCATTGCGGGAATATCTTGCGAGGCATCCGGATAAACTCCCCCTTTTCAAGAAACTCCACAAGGAGAAAAGATTCGCCCTTCTCGGTGCCGGCGAGGCCATCATCGATACGAACATGTGTTCAGGAGAGACAATGGCGAGGAACTATGTCTCAGGCACACGTTACGCAATCAAACTTTTCGGGGAGGCTGCGAAATTCGCAAATCACAGCGACGGATTCGGATCCTCGGCGCAGTTCCCGCAGATAGTGCGCGGATGCGGAATGACGGGTATTGACAGGCTCAGCTACTCAAGGCCCGACGCCCCTTACTGGCGCGGACTCGACGGTTCGACTGTCTTCACCGGATTTGTAAAACCCGGGAAAATATTCCTGTCCGACCATTGTTATTATGAACCGTGCCTTCCATGCAGGGGCGTTGGAAGTATCAAAAAAACTAAATGCGCAGACTGCGAAGGGACCGGCCTGCGAATTTCGCAGGGTGTCTACCCTAAGCGGGACTGGATTGAAGAACTTGAACAGCCGTTCGGTCAGTACGTTATCCGCTCGGAGGAAATGCTGCCCGATGAAAAACTCGTGGAACTCGTGAAAAAGAAAAACAGGGACGGGAAAATCCAATACATGTGGGGGACGGCTGAAAACATGTTCCCGCTGTGGGAGGAGTCCCTCGCAAAGGCGGACGATCCGTCTGTGGAAATTTCTTCGAGGGTTGAAAACAATCCGATTCAGACGGGAACACTTGTTTCCAGAATCCGCATAAAACAGGCCGCACGCCGGGCCGAAGCCGCATTTTTCGCGGCGGAAAAAATCTCCGCAATTGCGAATTTCGCAAAAGGCGGATCCTCTTATGCGGAAACAGACAAGACCTGGCTGAATCTGCCCATTCTATTTTTCCATGACGCAATAACAGGGACACACAATGATCCGGCGTCGGAGGAGCTTCTTGAAATAGCTGAAAAGACAGTTTCCGAATCCGGGAAGATTTCATTGAAGGCGGCACGGAAACTTATTCCCGGCGCGTCGGATATTGATGATGAGTTCTCCGGCGGGACGATTGCCGTTTTCAATCCACTCGGTTTTGAGGCGGATATCCCTGTCGAGATGCAAACTGATGACACGAGTTTCGAAGTGTCGGATAAAGCCGGACGCAGGATGCCGGTTTTCCGCCAGCCCTCCGAGAGGGAGCCTATGGCGAGGGAATTTTCACCTGTCGGCGCCGGCTATTACGTAAAGAGGAACGAGAAAGAACCGTCCGTGCTGGGATTTGTCGCCGGAAGCGTCCCGGCCCTTTCGTTTAAGACATTCAATGTCCGGAAGACAAAAGGCAGGAGTTCCGGCAGGGAAATAAAGGAAGATAATGGTTCATTCGAAATCGGGGATTACAGGATTAAATGGGACACTCACGGGGTCACGTCCGTATACTCATCCAGGAAAAAAGCGGAACTGCTTGAACTGAAAAAGGGCAGGGCGGGATACCTGATGCTCGAGGATGATGTCGGCGATCCGTGGGGGACAAGGGATTTCGGAAGGAAAAGGACCGACTGCCAGAAAATGCAGACTTTCCATTCGGCGAAAGAGACGGATGACAAGTTTGAAATAGTGTTTTCAGGAAATTTCGAGAACAGCACATTCGGGCGGGAAATTGACCCTTCGGTTTTCGGGCTTGAATGGATCCAGAAGGTGATTGTGACACGGAATCTGCCGTGGGTTGAGTTCAGATACGACCTGTTCTGGCAGGCGGTGAACAGGAGGATCAGGATAGTGTTCCCGTCGAAGTCGAAGGAGGACAGGGGACTCTATTCCATTCCATACGGCGTTCTCTGGAGGGACAGATACGAGATGGCTGAGAATGCGCTCTGGTCGCCGAACGGGGACTGGCCGTCTCTTTTTTACACCGCAAGTTCGCCGGCAGGGAAAAATCCCGGAATGGCGGTAATCAACACCGGGACGCCATCTGCAAGAATAGAAGACGGGGCAATCATGTATTCAGTACTGCGTTCGCCAGGTTTCGGGCATTGCCTTCTCCGCTACGCCCAGGATTATCCGATGCCGACATCTGAAATACGCGATGGCGGACATCACCTGTTCCGTTTCGGCCTTATGCCTTTTGACGGTGACATCCCTGAGATCCAGAAGGCCGGGGAGATACTGAATTCGGGAGCGCCGGTATTCGGATGCCCTGGTAAAACAAAGGATGAACCGTCTCCGTTTTCCGTAAGTGAACCTGGAGTGTTTGTCGAGTCCGTGAAAACAGCTTATCAAGGCGGAATTGCATTAAGGGTTGTTGAAATGGAGGGCAGGGGAAGGACGCTTGAAATTGCTGTTCCGGAAAGGACAAAGAAGGTGCTGCTGACAAATATGCTTGAGGAGCCACTCCGTGAAGTATTGCTTACAGGTTCAAAGATAAAGCTTGAAATAAAACCTTTTCAGATTGTCACATTGGTTTTGCAATCGAATAAAGGGAACCTCTAAAAATTCGCATGTGGTCCGCCGCGGCGGACGGAAGATTTTTGAAAGCTCAAAAAGAATTTCTGAACGGCCTGTCCCGCCGTAGCTTTCCAGCGAAGGGGGAAGGCGTATCGTGCGATACGCCGAGAGAGGAACATTCTTCTTTGAGCCAAAAAGATCCGCAACCCGAAGGGAGACAGATTCTTATGGATTCCGCCATCGTCGCAAATACAGTCACAGCCCGCAACGGGGCTGCTCCCGGCGTTTGCTCCTCCTGTCCCTCGAAGCTCTCGGGCGAAGGGGGATGTCGGCTCTCCATAATCTCCTGTCTCGCGCCATATGCCAATTTTTAGAGGTTCCCTAAATAAAGATAAGGAAATATCATGAGGAAATTTAAAAGTCTGCGAATTTCGCAGGATGTGCAGGTTCAGATTGTTCTCGACGGGAAAATTCTTCTGGGGATAGGCGCCGTGAAGATCAAAGGTGTCCAGATGCGTTCTGCTGAGGTGCCGATTAGACCCGACTTTTCAACTCCGGACGCACTGCATTATCAAGACTTTGTCCTTCAGGAAATAATCAAGGACGGAAAAAAAACCATCCTCAAGACAAGTGCCGTCGGCCGGCAGGAGGTCTTCGGTGAAATCATGGACGAGTATTCCTACAACCTCGCATTTCCAACTCTTCGCAGCAGGGTGGAAGACAGGCTAGACTGGATACTCGAGCCTCAGGAACTGGAACTCGACGGGGAAAAATACGCTGGGTTTTCACTCGGCTTCAAGTTCGCGAGCCCCAGGAATAAAATCCACAGGCTGGTGACAGTCTCCACCTGGGAAATAGGCGGCAAGGCAGACGGAAACACCATTTACCATCAGGCTTATTCGTGTCCACCTGTTTTCTCCTGCATAAAGAGAA
>JBAZRS010000301.1:0-1502 GCA_041662825.1 Victivallales bacterium
GACAGATTTCCCGCGGTTGTAGAAGGCCTTGCCCGCAAGTCTCTTTAAGAGCGTCTGCTCGACTAGGATACCGAGTGTCCCTGTCATCGGCCTGACTTCGCGGACCTTGTACCCCGTGAGTTCGCTGATCGGCCATGCGTCTTTTTCGGTGTAGCTGTGGCGTCCGGTCTCCTGCAGTGCGACAAAGGTTCCGCCCGCTTCAACATAGGCCTTGAGCTGTTTGACTGTTTCCGGATCCATTATCCATGTGCCGGTGTCCCAGATCACCGGATAATCCTTGACAAGCCCGTCGCGGATCGTGCTTTCACTGGCGTCGACATAGGAATAGCCGATGAACTGCAGATCTCCCCGACCGATGTCGAAACAGTACGGCACCGGCCGCGGAAGGAGGCTGTTGTTGCGCGACGACCAGAGAAGCGCAATGTCGGGGCGCTTGATGTCGCGGCGGTTTGCGAGCTTGATATAGGGCATGTATTCCAGCCAGGTCGCCGCCGCCGGGGAATACATCATCTCCTGGATGTTGTGGAAGTTGTCAAACGCGTTGAGCCCTTCGAAAGTGAACCAGCCGACCCAGCGTTTAAGCCCTTCGACCGTCACGATGCCGCCGCCGAATTCTGCGGATGAGGGCACGCCGTACGGGTAGCCGAAACGCTTGTCCCAGGGACGGAAGAAACCGCCTTCACCGGTGTTGTGCCCGAAACAGCCGTACTTCGCCTGCAGGGGAATCCCGAGCTGCTTGTCATAGGCCGCATGCATCTTGATGAACCTGTCTGAGTCCTCGCCGCGGATCGCCTTGAATGTGTTTTCCATCTTCTCCATCACGCACCAGGAGATGTAATCCCGCCAGTCGCGGTAACGCGAGTTCACATTCCTGTTGCTGAACGGAAATTCCTCCATTGGCTTTGCCGAGAGGAAGAACGGGCCGCCGATACCTGTTCCGGCAAGATGGGCGGGAAGATAGACGATCGAGTTTTTACCCTCCTTGATGAAATCTGTGACATCCACCTGCCCGACAATGTCATAGCCGGAACAGCGGGAGAGATTGGATACCTCCCTGCCGTTCACCCAGAGGCGATCGGGATTCTTCCATCCCCTGGCGTTCGTCAGGGATATCACGTTCATATACACCCTGCCGTTTTTCTTCGCGTTTGCGAGCCATTTCCCGTCTGCTGTCAGATAGCCTCGGTACCAGAACTGCGCATGTTTGCTGCGCCAGAATATGGCCGGGAGTTCGCCGCAGGGGACATTGAATGAAGGCCAGTTCTGATCGTTGAAATCGGCAGTATTGTATTTCTTGTCGATGCCGTCCACCACTGAAGGCGGACAGTCGCTGACACGGTCGTACCAGGGGATTGACGAGAGGTCTTTTTTATCGCTTGTCGCAGGATGCACGCGCCAAGACTTGTCGGCTACAGGGTCACCCTCTTTCCAGCCGAAGAACTCATAGCTCATGGGAATCTTCACGTCGTCCCAGGACTTGAAACGGCTCTTGTCCCCGAACC
>JBAZRS010000301.1:1548-6726 GCA_041662825.1 Victivallales bacterium
AGGGTCGCCGGACTGTATTTGCGTTCGGTTTTCAGGTACCGGACAAGATTCTGGCGGTTGCCTTCGGAGAAATCCCAGTACTGGAAACTGTTGAACGGGCCGACTTCCCCGTTCGGATCAAGCCAGTCCACAAGCAAAGGATCATTCTTGAGATCTTTGACAACGTTCTGGAAAGTCCAGTCGCGGTATTTGAGGAGTTTCCGTCCGCCGTCGCTGACCTGCCCGTAATAGCTTGGCATTGCGCTGAACTTGTCGCTGGGCATTACAAGTTCCTCAGGCGCCATACGCGCCAGATCCTGGCTCCACTCATGCCACAGGGCGAAATGGTAGGGTCTGTCGAACTCGCGGAATTTCGGCAGTAGGTTGCGGAGTAGGAAATCGCCGTTGTTCGGCTGGAGCGTCAATCCGTTGTCCCTGGCGTATTTGAAGTGGCTGTCAACGTCGTTCGGCGTCCCCTTCGGCGTATTGTCGCCCCAGTAGCTCGGATACCAGGAACCGATTCCGAAGTGGGAGAACTTGTCCAGATAATACGGATATTTGAAGTTCTCATCGAAGAATTTCGCGCCTGCAATTTCCTTGAAAACCGGGCTGAACGCCGCATTGACATCGTCGGTCTTGGGATTAGTGAAGACCAGAACCTTTTTATCCTTGGCTGCAAGAAGGAAACTTCCAAGCCCGGGCCTGACAAGAACCGGAATTTCAATTTCCCCGTTTTTGATTTTCCTCCACTCGGACTTGACCGTAGCACTCTGGCTCATGTCACGTCCGATCTTATGCATCAGGACAAGTGCGCGCTCCTGATTCTCGCAGTCGAAGACGGCCGCGCCTTCATTCGCCTGCGACATTTTTATTTCACCGAACCCCCTCAGCTGTTCCGCCTTCGATGAAAACACAAGACCCGCCTGAATCGCCAGCGCGACAACAGCAGCCCTGAACAATTTCCCCCTCTTCAGAATCTGATGCGACATTGCCACTCCTCCTATTATTTTAAATTCATATATAATTTTTGTTAAACACAGAGACACAAAGACACAGAGATTTATTTGTTTCAATTTTAAAAATTTCCAAACCTTAAGCTTTTTTTGACTTTGTGTCTTTGTGTCTCCGTGGTTGAATTTCCCATGCTTTCAAGTTTTAAAAGGCCCGGTTATGCGCCCCGGCTCGGTGCAGTGTTTGGCCAGAGGCCGTTTCGACTGCCGTTCCGCCCACGAGAAATTATCCATGCCCTTTGTACTTCCCGACAGCCACGGGAGTTTTGCGGAATCGATTCCCGAGCATTCGAACTTGGGCATCGGATATTCCCGTCCGTTCATGGTCCGGTACATGATGTTGTCGTTCCACAGATCCCATCTCATCCCGAGATCCAGCCCTTCCCGGTGGTAGCGGATCTGGCGCATGAAGAACATCTGATCGTCAAGAACCTGGGACTTGCGGAACCATTTTTTGAAAGCGTCAATCGATTTGAAATCTTTCTTTGTCGCAACCTCGCAGACAAAGCCGCCGTCAATGCGGCAGAGGTCCATTTCGGAAAGGTCAAGCGCCGCGCCCTGATAGGCATAGACATTTATGAGGCCCCAGTATTTTTCACGGACGGCCTTTACGCGGACTTTGCATTTCTGCGGACGGCTCATGATCGGACGCAGCCCTATGAAGACCGGACCATCCTGTATGAAAATGTCGCAAAGCTCCTTCGATTCGCCTTTGAAATCGTTGATTTCCGTTTCTCCCAGCCAGACATGGTCGGGCTTGTTGTTCCAGCACATGGGAAAGACAAATGATGTGGCAAGTGAAGTGATTGCGTGTTTTTCGATTACGCGCGGACGGTAGAGGACAATCGAGGAACGCTCGTGCTGGATTCCGGCATAGCGCCCGCTGTCAAGCCAGTGTTCGACATCCTCCCTCTGGGTAACTGTCTTATCCTTCGAATCCATCTGGAAATCCCAGCTCCCGGTAACAGGCTTGTCGTTTATCGTGTACGAGCAGAAGAGCAGCCCCTGATCGGAACTTTTGGCAAGAGGTGATTTCTTGCGGTAGTAGACACCCCAGTTGTTGTTGGGGCATCCGCCGATCATGCGCTGGCTGGCAGTGCCCATCGCCCATTCGGACTCCTGGTACTGATAGGAGTAGATCTCACGGGCCGAGAACGGAATCACCTCCGGTATGGTCACGCCTTCTAGGACAGTAGTGCCGCCCGGACCGGGAACAGCCTTCCTCGCCCCCTCGTTGAAATGTCCGGTCTCATGCGTTCCGCGAATCACATGCGGATAATTGCGTTTGTACATCAGAGGAGCGACAGTTTCAGGAACATGGTAGCCGTGCGAACAGATCCTTGCGAGGAAACCGAGATTCCAATGGCCGTCATGCTTGTCCCCGTTGAAATCGAAAAAGCGCTCAGGCGGACGATTGTCGGCAAAGACATCCGAAGGCGGATAAGCTGGCTGTCCGAATTTCTCGCCGAATATGCACCATAGGCCTGTGGCGACGACAAGCGGATCGAGACGGCCGCCGGTGTAGTCGCGGGCGCTCGGTCCCGGCTTGCGGGAGAGATTGGGATGCCAGTGTCCGATCCAGTCGGCCCAGATGCGGGCTTCGCAACCTTTCGCCAGCTCGCGGATTTCCCTGTCCTTTGCGAATTCCGCAACTATCGCGTTGGAATAGAGAGAGTGCGGGATATAACAGTCGTTGGTCTCGTGCATGAATCCGCGGCGCAGGAAGGTGTCGCGGAAATTCATGAGGTTGGCGCGGGCCTCGTCGACGGCTTCGGCATTGCCAGTGAGTTCGCCGCCGAGAGCGAGGGAAGCGGTAGCCAGAGTCACATGGTTGTCGTTGTATCCGTGGTGCTGGAGATCCTTCTTGGCGTAATGGATCAGGTCCTTCCCGATCCGTTTCAGGAGCTTCTCCCTCAGCGATTCAGGACACGCATCGCCTGCGCCGAGGATTACGGCGAGGACATATTCAGTCGTGAATGAACATGCGTTGATCCTCTTCTGGACTACGGGATGTAGCAGAAATTTTTCCGCCAGGATGCGGTCTTTCCTGTCACCCATGAGATACGGGAGCGAAACCTGGACGATCACTCGCCAGTCGGGCTCCTTGTTTGCCGCCGGGGGGCACATCCAGTTCCCGTCCTTGTCAATGAGGCGGCCGAATGAGCGGCGGACATTTTCAAATATCCACTCACGCCTTTTTTCCATGCCTTTTTTGGACCATGGATATTGAGGATTTTTCTTGACTGTCATTATGAAATTCCTTTATGTATTTTCAGTTTCTCTATTTAACAGTTTTAAGTTTAAAGTTTTAGGTTTTAAGTTAAAAAATCCCGAACTCTATCTTCTGCGAATTTCGCAATTCGCACTTGGAGTGCGGTAATTTATTACCGCTTTTAATGACGGAATTCATTCCGTCCCATATAAATGCCGCGAAATAAATTACGCGAAACAAGGCGGTAACGAGTTACCGCACTTCAAGGATTCGCATAGCGAATCGTAATTTCGCATTTTCGAACTTCCGAACTTTGTGCCTTTGCAACTCTTATTATTTAACAATCCCCGGGACTATGCGAAGTTCGCGGACCTTGCATTTCAGCTTGCCAGATTCCGGGAATTTATGAGTGTTGTCGGCGAAGAAAACTATAGTGTAATCGCTGTTGCCTATGCTTCCGGGATATTCCTTTTCCACGAACGGCGCGCCGTTGACCGATAGGCGGAAGACTTTGCCGTCATAGCTGAATATGACACGGTTCCATTCCCCGAACTTCACAGCTCCCGGGAAACGTTTGTTGCGGCCGATGTTCGCATCAAATGTGAGACTTCCATCCTTCCCCAGGTCGAGGCAGAGGATATGATGGCGCCGGAATATCATTCCCGAAGTGCCGGGTTCCGGCATGAAATCGAGGATCATGGAGAAAGGATCCTTGAAAAGCTTGGCGCGCGGATGGTCGGTTACGAGCAGATATGATGATTCTCCGCTGAAGGCGACCGAAGGCTTCTCATTCCCCTCAGCCGAAATCTTGGCGCCGTTCGCCACAATTTTCACCGCAGGGATTTCCGCCTCGTCGCTAACTCCGTCCTTGGCAATCTTCAGCCTGAAAAGGTCATCCTCGGGAAATGCGGATCCCTCTTTCGGGCTGAACTTTTCCCGTTCGGAAACGTACAATTTCCTGATGGCGTCGGCATCCATCGCCGCCCCGTAGATTTTGAAGGATGCGTATTCCGCATTTATGGGGTTCCTGCCAAGGTCCGCACCAATGCAGAACGGGGAGTCGACTCCCTGCATGGGTCTGTCCCAGGTCTGGCATCCCACGGCGGTACCGTTCACATAAAGTGTCGACTTGGCGCCGTCGAAGGAAAGTGCAAGGCACTGCCACTGCCTCTGCCGGATTATGCTCTCTGCGATAAGATGCCTCTGTGGAACCGATACGACGCTTACGCTGCATGAGTCGTTGGTCAGGTTCCAGCCGAAAAACCATGAACCCCAACTCACCAGCGCGCCGCCTCCGCGGTTTATCTCCATCGGTTTCACCCAGACTGCAATGGTGAAGTTTTTGTTCGACAGGTTGTCCCTGAAAAATTTAGGCGGCATTTCGACGATCGCAGGCTTCTTGCTTTCACCGTGCAGATAAACCGCCTTGATCTTTCCTCCTGCTTCTGAAACCTCGGATATGTCCCCCTGGACTTTAACCTCCACTTTCGACGGACCGAGATCGGTAATTTTCGCACCGTGCGTGAAATCAAGGTCCATCAACACCGTAGGCGGCGTGAACGGCTTCTCGTCTTTGGGTGCGACTGCAGATACCTTCATTTCCGGTTTTGCATTGACCATGGGATATTGCTGGACAAATGAGGCGGCTTGTTCTACTGAAGCGATTTCCTTCTTCGTGAGCGCTTCACGGGTTCCCTTGCCGTCGGGCGACCATTTCCCGGGCGAATAAAAACGGAGTTCCACCTGCTTGTACTTGATCTCTCCGGAACTCCACCCATTGAAAATCAGGTTGTTGCCAAGCACTATCCTGTTCGGTTTACCGAACCTGATGTCGGGGGTAATGGCGACATATATGCTGGGAGACGGGGTTGAAGTGGATACGCCGTGGACATCCCAGTAACGCAGATGCCCGTTGATTATCGCGTAGGAACAGGTGCCGTCTATGGAAAGCCATACTTCCTTATCCTTGTCTTCGGC
>JBAZRS010000302.1:0-1766 GCA_041662825.1 Victivallales bacterium
CTGGTGAAGGTTGTCTCAGGCGTCCTCGGCAACGGATTCTGGATGTCCATCTCAGATCCGGGCGATTTGCGATTTTCGCAGAAAGCCAAGTAATTATAGATAAATGAAAAAGCAACGTCAAGAATCGAAAAGATGATTGCTTGATCTGGATTCAAATTATTTTTGATGAGTCCGCCGCGGCGGACGAATCCGCTGGAGTGCGCAGACGGAATTCCATGCAGTCTGCGCTTTTGCTTTTCACGAAGCTGTGCATGACTGTAAAACAGAGCGGTGACTTCGTCACACGCACTCCGGGGTCAGGCCAAAGCACCTGACGTAAAAACAAAAAGACAAAAGATAAATTCTTAACAATTTTGGTTTTGGCAACCTCTCTTCACTCGATGCCAGACCATAAAGCGTTTTGCAGGAATTCAGTAGTCAGAATACAGAATTCAGAATGAAATACGAACTCAAATCCGGATTTATCCTGAATTCAGACTACTTTTGCATTTGACTCAATGAAACCATAATAAACCCGCTGGAGGCTGTTTTATGTCAAGACTGATTCAATCCTTTCTGCTCGTTTTCATCTGCATCATCACAGGCATTCCGCCTTCCGTCCAGGCCGGGGATGCCTGGAAGACGCAGTTGAAGGCCACTGAATTCAGCCGCGCAAAACTGGTCGATCCGTCGCATCCGGAGAAAGTCAAAGCCGCCGGCAATCTCGCCGCCAAAATCCAGCCGAAGGACTGGTTCGCCGTCGCCGGAAGCTTTGAATACGACTTTACAACGCCCTCTGACGGATGGTACGAAGTGCTGATTCAGCCGGTCGCCTTCGCCTCGGGACATGAGTTCAGCATCGACGGCAGGAATCCTATTGTTGTCACGTGGGGCGGAGACAAGATCGGAAACTTCTGGCTGACAGCGGGCAATCACACGCTGCGGGTGCAGCGATACATCTGGACCGGTTTCTCCGCCATCATCGGCTTCAGTATCCAGCAGTGCGGTTCTGAACTGTCACAGAACGTCAGCGTCAGACCGTCGGGCGACCGCAACATTCTCCGAAAAGGAGAGTCTTTTGAAATAGAGGTGAATTCCACAGCTGCGGGAACAATTACCGCCTCAGTCACAGAGACGGGCTCAAACACAGTGATTGACCGTTATCCCCTTCAAGTTTCCGCCAGCGGGAAGCCCGTTCCCAGTAAGATTTCAATACCGTGTCAGAAGGAAGGCGTCTTCACAGTCACCTTCGAAATTGGAGGAAAGGCGGTGAGCCGCGATCTGCCGCCGCTCACGTTCACAGTCATAGATACCACAGCGGAGCCGCGGACAGGAGGAGAGATAAAGAAAACCCTAGTCAAAGAAATAGACTGTGTGACAGCTTCTCCCGATTATTCCGGAACAGGCGACTCCCGGATTGTCAAACGGCCGTTCGGCAGTTACCGCGAGTCCGGCGCTGTCGGCTGGCTCCAGAACCAGAATGCCACCGACTGCAGCTGGTTCGCATACAAGATGGCTGTGCCTGAAGCACAGCAGCCCTATATTCTCGAGGTCGATTATCCTGATGACGCGTTCCGCACATTCTGCGTCGCAATCAAGGAGAGCGCAGCCACCTCCTATCCGATTGTGGGAGGAGTGGACTGCGGCGGCGAGTTCTCCGTCTCCAATTCCATGCTGACGCACAGCATTGTCTTCTGGCCGCAGACCACCGACCTGCGCATGCTCCTTATCACCCCGCAGACCGGCCGCCGCGCCGCCGCCGCAAAAATCCGCCTGTATAAAGTTGA
>JBAZRS010000302.1:1776-6710 GCA_041662825.1 Victivallales bacterium
TCCGCCTGCCCGCGCTGCCAAGCTCCGGAACCAGACAGTTTGCAAACTGGTATGAGGAAGGCACGAACTTCCTCGGCTTTTACGGTGTCCCATCACCCAGCATAAAAGGTGTCATGCTCGGTGCCGACCGCTGGGCTCGTTCAATCGCCTGGATGGGCGGCGACACCCTCGCCCCGACAGTCTCCGTCTACCAGATGAACCTCTTCCCATCGCGTTTCAACATCAGCTTCACCGATCCGTCCGCGACTGACACTGTCCGCATAATCCTCCTGAAATGCGAGAAGTACGGCATGAAGTTCGTCGGCGAATTCCATCCCGAGGCGCGCGAACTGGCCTGGGGCAGCCCCAGCGACGGCGGAATCGATTGCAACCTAATGATATCGAAGGACGGCAAAACCGTCGGCAACGGCCCCAAGTACAATCCGATCCATCCGAAGAACATCGAATGGTATCTTGGAATGATCGGGGAGTTCGTCGACCGCTACAAGGACTCGCCGTCCCTCCAGGGCGTGAGCCTCCGCCTGATGACCTGGGTGAACCCCGCCCTGAACAATTTCCACTCGCTGGACTGGGGCTACGACGATTACACGATCGGACTTTTCGAGAAGGAAACCGGCATCAATATTCCAGTGAAGACTGCCGGAGCGGACCGCTTCAAGGCGCGCCATGCCTGGCTCATGGCAAACGCAAAGGATAAATGGATCACCTGGCGCTGCGAGAAAATCGCGGACCTCTACCGGAAGATATGTGAACGGGTGAAAAAAGCCCGCCCTGACCTATGTGTCTATTCCGGCATCTTCGGCGGTTTCCCGAATGATCTGCGCGAGACCGGAATCGACACCAAGCTCCTGACGGCTATCGACGGTGTTCGACTGGTGAACGCCCTGCACGGCTATGGACGGCGTCAGCATTCTGAAATGGGAACGCAGTCTGAACGGGACAATCTCCTGAGCCCTGCCGTCCTAAATGCACTATGCAGTCCCGGCAAACTGAGCGGCTATCTTTTCGGGGCCGGTTATTTCGAGGCGACCGAGGCGGTCGTGCCCCCGGAAGCGATTGGATTGCCCGCCAACAGCAAGCGGACATGGATGAGCGGAGTTGTGAATCCCGCAGGCCGACATGCGCTGGAACGCTGGGCGATTGCGCTTGCCGAAGGCGACGCCAATTATCTGAGCGATGGCGGCAATGCGTACACACTGGGCCAGCCGATCCTCCAGGAATTCCTTCAGGAATATCGCCGCCTGCCCTGCGTGAACTTCACGCCCCGCTGTGACGCAAGCGATCCTGTCGCCGTCTGGCAGCTTGGGAAAAGTGATCAGTCATCAGTTATCAGGAATCTGTCTGGAGATAAGAAAACCTCAACTGATAACCGTTCACCGATCACTGATAACTTCCTCTTCTATGCGGTCAACCGCGCCGGATATCCCGTTCAACTGGACATCCAGTTCGCCAAGCCCGGGCTTCTCCAGAGTCTGTTTGGAAGTACACTGGAAGTAAAACGTCTGTCGACAGGTGAATCTCTTCCATTGAAAGACGGTCTGCTCCATATAAACCTTCAACCCTACCAGCTGATGGCGTTCTCAGCCAATCCGGATACCGAAATTTTACAAATCAAAACAGTTCCGCCACTTGCGGAACTCGCAAAAACCACCCGTCAGGTCGAATGGCTGGAGAAATTCGCAAAAGACATTGCCGACGGACGCATAAAGCCGAAGATAGACCCTGCCGACCAAAAAATATTTGCAGAGATGGCCGCCGAAGCCCGTGCCAGCCTCGTTGCAGGACATCTGTGGCGCGTCAACGGTATCGTGCAAAATCATCGTCTTCTGAAAATCTACCAGATCGCCGACCGTTTCCCGCCCTCCTCCCCTTTCCGTGTAAATCTCGCCGCACAGAAGATGAACTGGGCGCTCAGCCGCTTCCTGAACAACAATTTCCCGCAGAAGGATCTCAGCAATCCCGGAGACCTCCTGCCGTTGATCACTCCCGACAAGGGATCTCCGGAACTCGCATTGTGCAGTGAAAGCGGCTGCGACTTCCCTCTTCTCAAATGGGAGGGGAAGACAGCCCTGCTGAAACTCCCGTTCACCGTCAAGGAGCCGCTGCGTTTCCGCATCTGGCTCCGCATGGCGGTCTATCCCGGCAGCGCTGACATTTATATTGTTGACGCGAACGGCAAAGAGATTGCCGTAAAGCCGTTGGAAACTGAAATTGGACTTCAGACAGCAGTCAGCGCCGATCCGATCGCAATGCTTCCCGGAGAAGCCACGATCACAATCCGCAACAAGGGAACGGCTCCTGTCTATATTGAGCAGTTATTTCTCGAACCTGCGCCGACAAAACTCGAACCGCTGCAGTTTGTCGGCTATTTCCCGAATCCCGGCAAAAGCAACTGGACCATGGCGCTTCCGCCGGAAGGTGAAAACGGCAGATCCGCCACCGCAGTATTTGACGGGACTGACGGCAAGACTTCCGGTAAAATCTCGTGGAAACCGATGCCCAAGGAATTAATCAACGCCCAGGCGCATGTTGCGAAATGTCCGCCCGGCCCGCTGGCTCCCGAGCTCATCGCCTACTGCAGGACTACAATCAAGTCGCCTGCGGACCGCAACGCCTCCCTGCTCTACCTTGGCGCCGACAACTTCCGGATTTTCCTGAACGGGGAACTCCTGCTGGACACCGTCAAAGAGAAGGTCAATGTATGGTGGTCGTCAGGATTTAAAATCCTTACCGTGAAACTGAAAAAGGGCCCGAATGAACTGCTTGTCAAGATGGCGAACAGCAGTGATGCGTCCGGTACCTATAAGATAATCTATTTCGAAGGAATGATCACCGATCCCGGCGACCTGAGCATCTCCGCGGAAGGCGATGCAAAACAGCGGTAATATAAGTTTAGCATGCCAATTCCCAAACGTCTTCATACCGTCCAATGGATGTTTGGATGACTGCCTGTTTCCTCTCACAAAGGCATCCCGATGTTCTTGCAGAAACCGGGATAAACTTTGACGCAAAGGAATGCAAATAAGCAAAAGTTTAACGCCTTGCGTTACAAGTTCGGAATTTATCCAGCAAAGCTGGAAAGAGTTTTCAGTCTTCGTCCGCCGCGACGGACTACGCCCCGACAAGGAGAAAGAACCACTTTTTCAAAAGGGTTTGTCTCAACCGAGCAAGAAGCGAGGGGAAAAATAAGCTTGATGACTTTCTTCGTGCCCTTCGGTTTTCTTCGCCTGTCCTGAGCGCAAGTCGAAGGATGGTGAAAAAATCTCTGTGCCTCCGTGCCTCTGTGAGAGAATAAAGGATTTAGAATTTTAACCATACTGGTTCTGGTAATCTCGCTCCGCTCGATGCCAGACCAAGGGGCGTTAGAATCAGGCAAATCACAAATATTGACAAAATGTATAATTAAGGTATAATATCTATACTATGAATTTTGAATTCGACCATAAAAAGAGCGAATCAAACAAATTTAAGCACGGAATTGATTTCACAGAAGCGCAGGCTTTATGGGATGATCCTGATTTGATTGAGATTCCAGCAAAGACAATAGATGAACCCAGATATATGGTGATAGGGAAAATCAAAGATAAGCACTGGTCGGGAATCATAACGTTCCGGAATGAAGACATAAGAATCATTTCAGTACGACGGGCCAGACCAGAGGAGGTTGAGATTTATGAAAGCTAAAGATGTGGACAAACTGTTTGATGAAGGCAAGGATATAACGAAACACCTTGATCTTTCCAAGGCGAGAAGACCCGAACAGGATCAGAAGAGAGTCAATGTGGATTTTCCTGTGTGGATGATCCACTCCCTTGACAAGGAAGCCAGGCGTATTGGTGTTCCCAGGCAATCCATCATCAAGCTCTGGGTTGCTGAACGACTTGAAGAGGCGGCAATTCAATAAGACTCCGATTCTAACCAAAACCGCTTCATGTAACCCGTCTCTGCCGAATACATGAGCATATCGTTATTTCCCTCTTTCGCAGCAAAGACTTTTCCGAACGCAGAAGCCTATTTGAACTATCGACGGCTTCTTTGCAAAGGCGAATCATCCGGCATCCTGCAGGAAGATTTTGTTTTGACTTTATCGGGATATAGTGATATACTGGGAGAGGGTGAGACTGAAGAACTGATGGCAAAATTTTTGTTTTGAAGGAAATCAGAAATCAGCGCCCGACTGGTGTGATGCCAGTTTTATCATAATGAAACTGCCAAGAAAAGAACACGCTAAAGCCGTGAACACCAACGGCAGTTTCAGGAGAGAAGACAGAATTAAGTTTTAAGCAAGAAATTGTTTTATGGAATTGGCAAATGCTTTTCTTAACACTTATGGGAACCTCTAAAAATTGGCATATGGCGCGAGACAGGAGATTATGGATAGGCAGCTAGGAGGAAAATTGCGAGCATACCCGAAGCGGTATGTAAGCAGTTTTACGACAACGCTGAAATCCATAAGAATCTGTCTCCCTTCGGGTTGCGGATCTTTTTGGCTCAAGAAGGAATGTTCTTCTCTCGGCGTATCTCTTCGATACGCCTCCGTTCAGAAATTCTTTTTGAGCTTTCAAAAATCTTCCGCAACGCGCCACATGCGAATTTTTAGAGGTTCCCTTATAACTTAACACCTAAAACTTTTTATGCCCCACTGCTTTTTCAATAGGCTCAACAGTTTGATCATATACAAAATCATTTAAAGAAATATTCAAAAGGAGAAAGAGGATGAGCAGATTCATTTGTCGGTTCCTGACGGGTTTAATGTTTCTTGTCGCGATCCATACCGTCGTTGCGGCGGAATGGGAAATGAGCCGTCCTGCGATCAGTTTTGACCGCTTTGAATTTTCCGGTGCGGACCAGGCGGAGCGGATAAAGGCGGCAGGTAGCGTTTCAGGTTACAAGGATAAATGGAGTCCTATTGCCGGATGGATGGAATACGATGT